>JAYVRF010000141.1:0-23094 GCA_043756925.1 Arcicella sp.
AAAAAGTTGTTAGTGTTATAATTGAAAGTATTTGCGTTATTTTTTATTGATTCTCCATTTCCAGCATTCACAGAATTTCTGACCGTTTTCTTTCCGTTATATTGGTCATCATTTCTGAATAACATATCAAAACCATATTCTGAACGGAATGATAAACTTGGAATAATATTCCATTGTCCATAAACATTTCCGATAGTCCGATAGATTTCGGTAGTATTATCTGTGTTGGCAATGCTCAACAATGGATTATAATATTGAGTCACGTCCGCACCGTTGAAAGTGTCCGTAAAATCTCCAGTACGAGGATCAATCACAGGAGAGATTGGCGATAAAGCAACGATTTGCATTGGTGTTGAGAAAGCGTTATCGTTAGCTAAGCGAGTATTGAAAGTACGAGCTAAACTTGCATTTATTCCGACAGAAATTTTATCCGTTGCTTTATGGTCAAGGTTCACACGGCTACTGATACGCTCAAAACTATTTTTAACCAAAATACCGTCTTGCTTGCTGTAAGATCCCGAAGCATAAAATCTGGTTTTGTCAGTTCCTCCACTCATGTTTGCATCAAATTGATTGATACTTCCAGTTCTTAATACTTGGTCTTGCCAATCCGTATTGGTATAATTAGGAGAGGTTGGGTCTGACCATCTTGTCTTTTCGCCAAGACCATATCTTGTAAAACGATTTTCGCCACCCGCAAGTGAGAAACCTGCGTTAGCACGTGCTTCTTTGAAAATCTCTACAAATTGTGCTGTATTCAAAAATTTACGACGATTGGTTGCCTCACTTGTTCCTGTGAAATAACTGACATTAAAATTTGTTTTACCAGACTTTCCACGCTTAGTTGTCAAAAGTACGACACCATTTGATGCTCTTGCTCCATAAATGGCGGCAGCCGAAGCATCTTTTAAAATCTCAATTGATTCAATGTCGTTGAAATTGATGTCTGCCAATGGGTTTGGGCTATTCGTTGAAAAATTGGAAGTCATTGGAATTCCGTCAATCACATAAAGCGGTTCATTTCCAGCCGATACGGACGAAGAACCACGAATACGCATCTTCACACCTTGACCCACTTTCCCATTACCCGATTCAACAAAAACACCTGCCGCTCTGCCTTGAATGGCTTGTTCAGTTGTTAAGACTGGTAAGTTTTCAATAGATTTTGAATTGATTTGTGCAACGTTACCCATTAAGTTTGACTTTTTTGTAGTACCGTAACCCACAACAACAACCTCATCAAGTGATTTTTCGTTCTCAATTAAAGCGATGTTAAGCACACTTTGCGTTCCGATTTGAAATGTCTGCGAAGTAAAACCAACTGAACGAATTTCTAAGGAAGTTTTGCCCTCTGGAACACTGATGGCAAAATTACCCGTTGCATCAGTGGATGTTCCTTTACTCGTACCCTTTATCTGCACACTTACCCCCGGTAGTGGCGAGCTGTCTCTTGCCGAGACGATTTTACCTGTAATTCGACGGTCTTGAGCAATTATACTCAACGTGCAGCCAAACAAAAGTAATAGACTAAATAATAAACGTTTGTTCATGAAATTTGGGTTTTAAGTTTTGAATTTAAAGAATTTCTGTAAAATCAGAAAAATTGAAAATTTACGGATGTGCACTTTACTCAATTTAGTAGTTTTTTTTAATTACAGAGTTCAAAGATAATTATTGTTTGTACAAAAATCAAAAAATATAGATTTTGAGGTTGAAATTTAAACTCTAAAAAAGACTTTATCTTTTAATCATTCTCATCTCAGGCAACTCCAACTGACTCGCAAATTCATACCCCGCTTTAAAAATCCCCGTTGCCTTTCTGATATCATAAGGGTCAAATAATTTAAGACCAGGCGGTTCAATTACCAAATCGCATTGAGCCAATCTTCCTTTTGAATTATTATTGATTGCCAGAAACAAAGATTTTTGAACAATTGACGATATGGATTTTGGCATTTGTTGCATTCCGAAAGGATTACAATGACTCCCAATAATGTAGTCATACTTGCCAATGAGTGGTTCGATGGGCATATTATTTAGTATTCCACCGTCAATTAAGACATTTTCGCCGAAGGTGATTGGTTCAAAAAGTCCTGGAATACTGCATGATGCCATAACTGGTTTTAATAATTCCCCCGAAGAAAAATAAACGGTTTCACCTGCATATAAGTTGGTTGCATTGACCGTCAAGGGAATCTTTAAACGTTCAAAAGAATTATGCGGAATATATTTTAGATAAACTTCCTCTGCCTTTTGCATTTTTAATAATCCAGAACGACTCCATGCAGGGCGTAATGCACGCAAAGTTGAAGATGAAACCACAATCTCAAAAATATGGTCGGGTGAATATCCTGCCGCAAACATTGCCCCAACAATTGACCCTGCGCTGCACCCTGAAATGCCCGAAATTTTTATTTTTTTCTCCTGTAACGCCTTCAAAACGCCCAAATGAGCAATTCCTCTTGCCCCTCCGCCCGATAGAACTAATCCGATTGTCATATTTTTTTGTTTTTTATTTGTTAAAATCATTTATGATTAATGGTAGAATATTAGGTAATTTACACAAAAAACATAAAGTAATAACCCGACAATTAACACAACATGATTTTACATTCAATTGATTCAGGATATTTTAAATTAGACGGTGGAGCCATGTTTGGGGTTGTCCCAAAAACATTTTGGCATAAATTAAACCCTGCTGATGAAAACAATCTTTGCTCATGGGCAATGCGATGTTTATTAATTGAGGATGGTAACAAGTTGATTTTGGTGGATACGGGCATGGGCGATAAGCAAGATTTAAAATGGCAAAGCTACTATTATCGTCATGGTGAAGGGGAATTGGTAAAATCAATTCGGGCAAAAGGATATTCAGAAAATGACGTTACTGACGTGATTTTGAGCCATTTACACTTTGACCATTGCGGAGGAGCCGTGAAATGGAATTCAGATAGAACTAAGTTTGAAATGGTATTTCCAAATGCTAAATATTGGTCACATTCAGAACATTTTGAATCAGCGATACATCCAAATCCACGAGAAAATGCGACATTTTTTAAGGATAATATTTTGCCTATTCAAGAAGCAAATCAGTTATTTTTTGTGGATAAAGTGACCGAAAAACCTTTTCAAAATATTGAATTTTTATTGGCGGACGGACATACAGAAAAGATGTTAATGCCGAAGATTTCTTATCAAAATAAACAAGTTTTATTTATTGCGGATACTATTCCGTCTCATGCTCACATTCCCGTGCCTTATGTGATGGGTTATGACATTAATCCGTTAATTACGATAAAAGAAAAAGAGCATTTATTAAGCCAAGCGGTTGAAAATGAATGGATTGTTTTTTTTGACCATGATCCACTTTACGATTGTGCCACGATTCAAAAAACTGAAAAAGGTTTTGCTTTAAAGGAAAAAGGTAGTTTAAGTGAGTTCTTTTAATTTAGTGACCAAATTTATTTCTTTTTCCAAAATTTCCATCCTGTTCTTTCAGATTTTTCATAAAAACAAGCATTTGGCAGCGTAGGAGGTAGGTTGAAAATTGGCACTGATATTCCAAAATATAAATCTGTTCCTCTGGGACGATTAATATTCAAAAAACTTCCTAAATTATCTGTTCCAAAAAATAAAGGTCCTAATCTTGCCCCAAGTCCAAAGGTGAAAGAACTGTAATTATCCAAAAGTGCAAAAGGAATTCCAACTTCAATCCATTTACTCTCCCAGCGTGGTGTGATGGATAAAGACGAAGGCATTTTCATACTCAAAGAATTATTGCCTCTCAGTCCTTGTACCCAAAGTGAATTTACGTAGAATTTATCTCTCAAATGATAGTCCAAATTTACTTGAAAAACTGTTGGAAGTCCTGCGTTGAAGTTATTTATGCTTTGGTCGTCGTTCAAACCAACTACTTGATTAATTCTTTTGAAAGCATCGTCAGTTCCCTCAACTTGGCTAACATCCTCAGCTTTAAACCCCTTATTTTGAATATTTACATTCCAATTTCTGACATAAAAAGGATTATTGTAATTGATTCCACCAATATCTAAAAGGGAAATCCCAACCTTGAATTCATACTTATTTTTGCTTGGGTCTAATTTCTCTTTTCCTTTTTTACGGTATCTATATTTACGAACTTCTGGACGATATTCATAAACAATTCCTAAATCAACTCCCCAACCACTGCCAGCCGATTGATTGCCAAAAATCCAAGGAAATGAAGGCTTTGTGTTATTGACTGATGCTTCGGTAGTATATCCATATTCCGCTTTTAATTTATCAATTCTCAAAATCTGTTTTTGAGGTTCGGCTGGGTCATTAATAATGTCATAATCTGCCTCTTTTATGTTGATGTGAGCATTATAAATCCCTACAACCCGTTTTAAAGTAATTCCTACTTTTATAAAATCTTCTTCTTCATCCTTTAGGATTTGACCGTAGGAAATCCCCAACTCTGCATAACTATTAATGTTCAAGGCTGAATTTGAAACCATAAAGTCTTGATTTTTAAGCAATAAGGTGTCGGTTCCCAATCGAACTAAATTTGCTAATGTAATGGGAGCATCCGTAAAATTTACAATTGTTCTTATCCGTGATAATAAACCAATTGAGCGTTTTGAATTAATGGTATATAAAAATGAAGGTCCTCTCAAATCATTTTGAGCGTTTAAGTGATATGATTTACTGCCTAAATTAATATCATAATAGGCATTTTTAAAAATGATTATATTCTTGGAATTACGATATTCTTGGGCGGCTGAATTGGTAAAAAGTTTAAGCATAGAATATGGAGCGTCATAGCCAACATAATTATTAGCAAGGGAAATATCGTTGGCGAATAAATTGACATATAGTTTATACCGTGAATCTGTGATGTTGGCAGGATTGTTATATATTGAATTCGTTCCTGCATAATTACTACCCGAAATGCCAAGGCATTGCTGTGCATGAATTTTTTGGATAATGATTAAAAGAAGAAAAGTGGCGGTGATTTTAAGTGTTATCGAATTTAATTTATACACGATTCATGTTAATTAGAGGTAAAATTTACTGATAAAATATCTTTGTAATGAAGATTTATTCTCCAAAAAATTTGTTTTGAAATCGTGAAATTACTCCACAAAGATAAACTTTTACATAGCACAGGAATATAAAATCTATATCAAAACGTGAAATTTTAATGTCGTAGTACAGAATAATTTAATTTATTGTTGAAATGTTTATATTACTGGGTTAAGTAATTATTTAATAGTATATTTTTTGAAGAATTATTAAAAACATCACTTATAAATTTTAAATTTGCAAATGACTTTTAAGAAGTTATAAAATGAGGTATAACCAAAACTTCATTGGAAAATTATATAAAAACAGATAAAAAATTTCTTAAAAGTGCTTAATTAGCGTATTTAATTTGGTATAAATAAAATTTTAAATTTACTTCCTGATACAAATTTAACCAGTAATCAGAGGAGGCTTTAAATCGTATGAAAAGAATTGCAGTATTTACATCAGGAGGAGATGCCCCAGGCATGAATGCTTGTATTAGAGCCGTTGTGAGGGGTGGGCTTCATCACGGAGTCGAAATTTTCGGGATTCTTAGAGGATTCAATGGCTTGATAAAAGGCGACATTATTCCCCTAAATTCTCAATCAGTAAGTAATATTATTCAACGTGGTGGAACGATTCTAAAATCGGCTCGTAGTAAGGAATTTATGACTTCCGAAGGTCGTAAAAAAGGATATGAACAACTGAAATCTCACGGTATTGAGGGTTTGGTTGCCATTGGTGGAAACGGGACTTTCACGGGGGCTGAGATTTTTTTTAATGAATACCAAATTCCAACCGTTGGAGCTCCTGGAACGATTGATAACGACCTTTTTGGAACGGATTATACGATTGGATATGACACTGCGGTGAACACAGCCTTAGATGCGATTGACAAAATTAGAGATACCGCTGACTCTCATGACAGAATATTTTTTATTGAAGTAATGGGGCGTGATTCAGGTTATATTGCAGTTCAGTCGGGTATTTCGGGTGGAGCTGAATCAATTTTAATTCCAGAAGCGAGACAAACCGTTGATGATGTTGTGGCAACGTTAAAAGCGGGATTTGCCAAGAAAAAATCATCATCAATTGTTGTGGTTGCCGAGGGAGATGAAGAAGGTCATGCGGCTAATATTGCGGAGAAAATTAAAAATACGATTGATGTGCCGGTTGATATTCGAGTAACCAATTTAGGACATATTCAGCGAGGTGGCAGTCCAAGTGCATTTGATAGAATTTTGGCAAGTAGATTAGGTTTGGGAGCTTTGGAGGGACTTTTAGCGGGACACAAAAACGAAATGGCAGGGATTGTAAATGACCAACTGGTTTACACAGCTTTCCATGATACTATTACAAAAAAGAAAAATATTAATCCTGATTTGTTGAGGCTTTCAGGGATTTTAAGCAAGTAATAGTTTAACCACAAAACGCTGGGACGTAAAGAATTTTTGGTAGAATTCTTTGCGTCCCAGCGTTTTGTGGTTATTTGTTTTAAAAGGATTAAATGGATTTTCAGTTGTGGGATAAGTAGCGTAAATTGCCACTTATTTTACAATAATAATACACAAAAGTATGACAAATTCGTTGAAGAATAGTCATAAGAATAAACTTTGAAATTTTTAATAAAATCATGAAATTCAGAACTAAGTTTTTACTATTATTTTTACTCCTAATTACTTCAATAAGTTCTTTTTCACAGAACAAAGAAGGTTTTTCTATTCATGGAAAAGTGCGTGGAATCAAAGATACTACGGTCTTTTTAGCTCATTACTTCGGTTATAATCAACAAGTTATTAAAGATACGGCCAAAGTGGATGCCCAAGGAAATTTCCATTTTGTGGGTGACAAAACGCTTCCCGAGGGATTGTATTTAGTGTCTTTGCCGAAAAGTAAATACATGGACATCATCATTGGAAATCAAGAATTTTCGTTTGAAACTGATACGGTAAATTTAATTACTAAGATGAAAGTTACCGGCTCAAAAGAGAATGAAACCTTCTTTAAATTTCAGCAAGACATGGCAGCAAAATTTGAAGATATAAAAGTGGCGGAATTGGAGAAAAAAATGAGTAATTCACCATTGGCAAACATAAAAATTAAAAAAATTCAAGAGGAAATTTCAAAATTCCAGAAAGATTGGATAAAATCAACCGATGGAATGTTTGTAAATAAGTTAATAAAAGCATCCCAAGACCCTGAAATCCCCCCTTTTGGAAAACCGCTAACAACGAAAGCCGATTCTACGGCATTTTATCAATATCAATTCAGTTACTACAAAAATCATTTTTGGGATAATGTAGATTTAACGGACGACCGCTTGATGCGTAGTCCATTTTTACAGAAAAAAATTGAAAGATATTTTGATGATTTAACGGTTCAAGCATCGGATTCAATCATAAAATCGTCCGATTTAGTGTTGGCTCGTGCCAAAGGTCGTGATGTTCGTAGGTATGTAATTTACAAGATTGCGAGCACGTATGAGAACCCCAAAATCTTAGGAACTGACGGTGCTTTTGTTCACATTGCTGAAAAATATTACATTGGTGAGCCTACACTTTGGGATACCTCAACGGTCAGGAAAATGAAGGAAAGAGTAGCTGTTTTAAAGCCACTTTTGGTCGGAAAAACCTTTCCAGATATGTTTTTGACCGATACGGTTGGAACAGAAATTTTGATTCCTAAATTAGTTGCCGATTATACTGTGCTATTTATTTATGATCCTGAATGTGGTCATTGCCGTGAATCAGCCCCGAAATTAGCAAAAATGTATCAAGGATTAAAAACTAAAAATGTTAAAATTATTGCTGCATCAATTGATAGAACGCCCGTGAAATGGAAGAAATTTATCAAAGAATTCAAATTAGAAGAATTGATTCATGGCATTGATATTCACAAAAATCCGCAGACTGGAAAGGAGGAATATTACACCGATTTTAAGAATAATTTTGACGTGTATGCAACGCCCGTTGTGTATGTTCTGGATAAGGATAAAAAAATCATTGCCAAGCGGCTTCCCGTTGAACAAATTGAAGATTTTGTTGATTTCCACCGCAAGCAATCAGCTCGTGAGAAAGAGAAAGTTAAAACTGGAAAATAGTCATTTCGATGTTCGATTTTTGGTGTTCGATGTTCGTAAATATCGGACATCGGAAATCGAACAATGAAAACCGAACATCGAAAACCCTTGTGAATGCTTAAAATTTTACCAAAAACATTGCTTTTTACCTCCAATCATTCACGCCCAAGGATATAAAATTGATGAAAGAATCAGAGGCTTAAAAGATTCAACTTGCTACTCAACCTATTATTACGAAAATCAAAATTTTGTTCAAGATTCAACAGTTGCCAGTTCAGACGGTACAATTGTTTTTGAAGGTAAAAATCGCTCAAAGGGGAATGTACAAGTTCATGATTGGCAATTGGCAAAGTTTTGATTTGTTAATTACCGAACAAATTTTTTTATTTGAAGCTAATTTGAAAGATATTTTCAATACCTTGAAATTTTTTGGTTCACGAGATAATGATTTGTTTTATAGTTACCAGCAAAAAAGCGTTAAAGATGCGTTGAAAATTTCTTAATTATCGAAAAAATCAGATTCGGTTTCAGTTAATCAAATGTATGGTTTGCAGTATGAATCAGCTCTTTACAAAAAGAAATTCACCAAGGCTTTTGAAGGAACGTTTGCTTCCAAAATCATTAAATTAACATCAGCTTCTGATATTCCTCCCGCCCCAAAATTATCAAATGGTGAAGAAGACCCACTTTGGGGAAACAAGTTTTTGTGGAACATTATTTCGACAATATCGACTTAACGGACGATAGACTTAATAACACCCCATTTTTATATCAGCCTATTAAATATTATTTCGACCAATTAGAATTCTTACCGAACGATTCCTTGATAGTTTTAGTAGATAAATTTTTAAGTAAATCTCGTCGAACTTCGCCGATGAGAAAATATTTGGTCAGTAAATTAGCCAATCAGGCTGAGACAAGTAAGGTCACGGGAAGAGATGCGGTTTTTGCTCATTTATTGAACAAATATTATATTAATGATCCTTTTTTATGGGATACTTCAACGGTTAGATTAGTAAAAGAAAGACACAAATATTTGAAGAATTTATTAATTGGTAGTAAAACTTCAAATTTGAAAGCAACGGATGTAAACGGGAAGGAAAAGACTTTGTACGACATGAAGTCTGTCTTCACGATTCTGTATATTTAAGCGGCTGATTGTGAGCATTGCAAGAATTTTACGCCGCAATTAGTAAAATTTATCCAAGCAGATAAGGCAAAAGGAATAGAAGTTTTTGCTACAATTTTCAGTAATAATCTTGAAATTTGGAAAGGATTTATTAAAGAATTTGGCTCTGAATCGTTTGTTAATGTGATTGATAAAGTAAGTATAATCAATCTATGCCAAGAATTCGACGCACAATTCACCCCGTCGATTTATATTTTGGATAAAGACAAGAAGATAATTGGAAAAGGGAATATGAGCATCAAGACGGTGAAGGAAATAATCTTTCATTGATTTTGTCTGAATCCAAGTTCAGACAAAATCACTCAGATAAAACTATTTCATTTTGCCACGCTTCACTAAATAAGCCGACATAATTGGTTCGAATCCCTCTGCAATATCTGCCTCAATAAAATCAATTTTATACTGCCCACAACGCAATTTTAATTCGTGATAAAATTGTTGTAAAGTCTTCCGATAATCAACTTTCACTTGCGAAGGATTCAATTTAATCCGCTCGTTCGTCTCCAAATCAATAAATTCATAAGGACGGTCTTCAAATTCAAAATCGGATTCGGTTTTTTTATCCGTTACATGAAAAATTAATACTTCATGAAGATTGTGTTTTAGATGTTGAAGGGCAGAGAATAAGCGTTCTGATTCGTTGATGTTATCAAACATATCGCTAAAAATTACCACCAATGAACGTTTATGAATTCTTTCCGCAATCTGATGAATAACATCTGCAACGGCAGTCTTTTTACTGGTAGCAGGTTTCTGCAAAATCGTTTCTAAATCCAAAAATATCTTGTGAACGTGTGATGGAGTAGATTTTACGGGCGTTTGAATTTCAATTTCTGATGAAAAAGTAGTCAAACTAATAGCATCTTTTTGCTTTTGAAGCATATACGCCAAAGCCGCTGCTGCCATTGCAGAGAATACAATTTTGCCATTGGTTTTCTCTGGATAATACATGGATGAAGACGTATCAATCAATAAATGACACCTAAGATTGGTTTCTTCTTCGTACCGTTTTGTGTACAATCTATCGGTTTTGGCAAAAACTTTCCAATCAATATGGCGTGTGCTTTCGCCCGTATTATATAACCGATGTTCAGCAAATTCGACTGAAAAACCATGAAAAGGTGATTTATGCAGACCTGTAATAAACCCCTCAACCATCTGTTTGGCGAGAAATTCTACATTTCCATATTCTCTAATTTTAGCTAAATCCATTGTCAGTTGGCAGTTTCCTAATTGCTTAATTTTATAGTATACTACAAATGAAAGTACGAATATTGTGTCATGTAAAAGTAGGTAATAAAGTTTTCAGTTTTAGTCAAAAATTAAAAATTTTGGCAATAATAAAATTTCTAATTTTTATTGGATACTGTTAACTATTTACAGGCTACTTCTTCTTTTTACGACTTTCCAAATATGCCTTCCTACGTTGCTTTGATAACTTTCTAAGATAGGAACTCACTCGCAAACGACGATATTTGAACTGTGGATATTTACGTTTACGCCAGTTCTTTTTAAGTTTATAATATCGTTTATATTTGAGTTTCGTTTTCTGATAAAATCTTGGGACAAAACTTGGTGCCGACGTTAAACTCAATGAATCAAAAGGTTCAAGCATGATGTCTCCATCAAATCCAACCACTTTTAATTTTACTTTCGTAAGTCCTACCTGGGTCATTCTGAGCCACTTAGCTGGATTATTGGTAAGATCAATGATACGATTAGGCTTGTAAGGTCCTCGGTCATTTACACGAACAATTACGAAACGTTTATTCACTAAATTTGTCACTTCAACCATCGTTCCGAAGGGCAAAGTCATGTGTGCGGCGGTGTATTGATTTTTTTGGAGAATCTCGCCCGTTGAGGTTGGGCGGTCATAAAAGAAGTCTGCATAAAATGAGCCAATTCCGTAGGATTCGTCTCCTAATTTTTGTGCTTTGGAAGTTGTGGAGACAACCACTAAGGTGAAAAATATTCCCAGAAGTTGTTTAATCATAAGTTTTATATGTGGAATTATTGTTTGTCATATCTCACAATATCTTCCATAGTGGAATACAAAAATACCAGTTTTCAAGTCTAAATAAAAACTTTTATTGGTTTAGTTCTATATTTTATCCAAATTCTTAAATTACTTTCCCTCAAAAATTGTCCTTTCTGATACTTGTCCTTTTACAATTTAGAGAATAGAGAAAAATCCATTTTTCGATTGTATTTTTGTAATACAAAGCCACATTTCAAACAAATACTTCCAAAACACTACCTGCTTATAACCTCATAAAAATTTAAAAAATGCAAACAAATAGTAAATTAATTCGCTACGTTTTCATCGCTTTCATGTTATTTACAACCATGTTTTCATACTATATTTGGCAAATAACTAAAACGCCAAATTACCAAGTAGATGAAAAAAAAGGTTTTGCTTTATTAATTCCAAAAGGTGCTACTTTTGAAACCGTTTGGGATTCGTTAAAGGTAAATAAAATTGTAAAAGATGAACTTTCCTTTAAGTTTTTATCCAAATTATTGAAATATAAAGAACACGTAAAAGAAGGAAGATACATCATCAAAGCCAAAATGGGTAACTATGAACTCATTCAAAAACTTCGTTCAGGGGAGCAAGACGCTATTAAGCTGACTTTCAATAATATACGTCTCAAAAAAGACTTAATTCATAAAATTGGTAATAGATTCTCCTTTGATTCTACTGCATTAGAAAAAGTATTAACTGACACGGTTACCGCCCAAAAATACGGATTCACAAACGAAACGTTTATGTGTATGTTTTTGCCAAATACCTACGAAGTTTTCTGGACATCTACGCCCGATGAATTATTGGCAACTATGAAAACGTGGTACGATAAATTTTGGACAAATGAACGTAAACGAAAAGCCCAAGAAGTCGGTTTAGACCCAATTAAGGTACAAATTATGGCTTCAATTGTGGAGGCTGAAACCAAAAAAGCCGATGAAAAACCGAGAGTTGCAGGGGTTTATATGAACCGTTTGCGTGACGGAATGCCTTTGGGTGCAGACCCAACGGTCATTTTTGCTCATCAAGATTTTGGGATAAAAAGAGTAACAAAAGCACTTTTGCAAATTGATTCTCCCTACAATACTTACAAATATATTGGCTTGCCTCCTGGACCAATCAATTTGCCCGATTTAGCTTCAATTGATGCCGTTTTGAATTTTGAAAAACACGATTATTTATATTTCTGTGCCAAAGAAGATTTTTCGGGTTATCATAATTTTGCCGTTGATTATACCGACCATTTGAATAATGCAAGAATATATCAAGAGGCTTTGAACAAGAGAAATATTATGAGGTAACTCTGTTTGAATTTGGATTCGTTAGATTTTAGAATTTTTTGTTTTGTTACCGTTTTAATCCTACCAATCTTGAAATCTGACAAATCCAAATTCAGACAGAGTCGCTTAGACAGAGTTACTTTAACAAATTTATTATAAATCACAAAAAATGTACATCCACAAAACCATATACCGAGTAAGATATGCTGATACAGACCAAATGGGCTATGTCTATTATGGAAATTATGCTCGTTTGTATGAAATTGGGAGGGTGGAGGCACTTCGAGATTTAGGATTTAGTTATAAAGAAATGGAAGAATCAGGTGTAATGATGCCCGTTTATGAAAATCATTCAAAATACGTTTTCCCAGTTTTATACGATGAATTAATAACCATCAAAACTACCATAAAAATGATTCCATCTGCCAGAATTATTTTTCACTACGAAATTTTAAATCATTTAGAAAAAATCGTACATAAAGGTGAAACTACTTTGGTTTTTGTCAAAATGGAGAACAGTCGATTAACAACCGCCCCCAAGGATTTATTAGAAAAATTAAATCCATATTTTGAGAAGTAAATGCAACTGAAACTTAGAAATACAAAATTTTATAACTCAACAAAAACTTTTTTGCAAACTCACCATTTGCGAGAAAATTCCATTTCCTTTTATCAATTATTGACTATTTTAAGGAGTAAATTATTAAGATTTGATATTGACGTTCGTGCTGCCGCAGTAGCCTATAATTTTACCTTGGCCATTTTTCCAACCATCATTTTTCTATTTTCAGTAATTCCTTACATTCCAGTTCAAAATCTTGATATTCAGATTTTAAATATGCTATCGGAAGTAATGCCTGTGGGAATTTTTGAAGAAGCTAAATTAACAATCACGGAAATCGTAAGTAAACCAAGGGGAAGTATTTTGTCTTTTGGATTCTTTTTTGCCCTCTACGCTTCCACAAGTGGCATGATGGCGTTAATGACGGCTTTTAATATGACTAATGAAACGGCAGAAAAACGGGGATTTATTAAGTCCAGATTGACTGCAATCATGTTGAATTTTATGTTAACAATAGTCCTATTGATTTCAATTATTGTGTTAATAGTTGGTAGATTTGCCGTTGATTTTCTGTTTGATGAGGGGTTTTTAAATCGTGATTTTAACTATTACATCTTCCAATTTATCTCATATTTAGTGGTTTTTTCAGTCTTTTTTGTCACAATTTCGGTTATTTATTACATTGCCCCTGCTATTCCAAAACGGTGGAAGTTTTTCAATTCTGGCTCAATAACCGCTTCAATTCTTACCATACTAATTACAAATTTATTCTCCTATTATTTATCAAATTTCGCTTCTTATAATCGTCTTTATGGAGCAATTGGAACATTAATTGCCTTGATGGTTTGGTTTTACTTGATTGCTTTAATCCTAATTTTAGGATTTGATATTAATGCAAGTATTGCGGAAAGTAAGGATATTGAAATAAAAAAAAGCCACACTTTATAAAAGTGTGGCTTTGCAATAACCTAACCCATAAAAATTAATGAAGACTAAGATGTCTTTCATTTTCTTACATTAGTTATTTCGCCAACTTCGTGCCAAATTTTGAATTTTCTGTCAAATATTTAAAATATGTATGAAAAACCTCCGCTTGTCTCTGTCATTGCCATTTGTTATAATCATGAGAAATACTTGATTGAATGTTTGCAATCGGTTGTAAATCAGACTTATAATGATATGGAACTGATTGTTGTGGATGATTTTAGTACGGATAAAAGTCGAGAAAAAATTTTAGAATTTATTAACTCAAATCCATCTATTAAATACATTTTTAACGAAAAAAATACTGGAAATTGTCGTTCTTTCAATCAAACGTTTAAAATTTCCAAAGGGAAATATATCATTGACTTGTCCACTGATGATATTTTATTGCCAAATCGAATAGCAGAACAAGTGAACTTGATGGAGGTTTCTGATGAAATAGGAGTTGTATTTTCGGATGCTAATTATATTAATGAAAAATCAGAATACATCGGTAATTATGAGAAGAATGTTAAATTACCCATTGGGAACGTTTATGAGGATGTTTTGGCTGGAAGGTGCTACACCATGCCAGTAACGATGATGATGCGGAGAACGATTTTGGAACAATTAAACGGATATGATGAAACATTGGCGTATGAAGATTTTGATTTTTGGGTACGTTCTTCTCGAATTTGTGAATACGGATATATCCCCAAAATACTTTCACACCAACGGATATTAAATGGTTCTCATTCAACCAAATTTTTCATTAAAAATAGTCCATTAGTGCAATCATCCGTTAAAGTTTGTCAAAAAGCATATCTATTAAATGAAACAGAATCAGAAAATAATGCGTTAGCCATTCGATTAAGGTACGATTTATTGAGATGTGCTTTTACCGATAATTTTGAATCAGGTAAGGATATTTTGGAACTATTGAGTAAAATAGAAGGACACAATTTGAAATCTTTTTTCGGTAAAATCTTAATCTACTTAAAATTACCAATTAATCCTCTGTACGTTAAAATAATGATTATTAGGCGATTTGTGAGGTATAGATTTAGACTTTTTTTAACACAAGAATAATGGCAGAATTTATAAAACTATACGAAAAAGCCACTGATATGCGTAAAATTGAACATATTGTTTCAGTTTTAAGAAATGGTGGTGTCATAATTTATCCAACCGATACCGTTTATGGAATGGGTTGTGATATTCATAATGCACGAGCGGTGGAAAGAATTTGTCAGTTGAAAGGCATAAAACCTAACAAAAATAATTTTTCATTTATTTGTAATGATTTAAGCAATATTTCGGATTATGGAAAGGTTTCAACTGCCGCATTCAAGTTGATGAAAAAGCATTTGCCTGGACCATTTACCTTTATTTTGGAAGGGAATAATAAAGTGCCAAAGGTTTTATCACAGAGCAAAAAAACGGTTGGAATACGTATTCCTGATAATTTGATTCCAAGAATAATTGTTCAAGCATTAGGCAATCCAATTATCACAACTTCTTTGCACGATGACGATGATATTTTGGAATATCCAACTGACCCAGAGTTGATTTTTGAGAAATTTCAGAATTTAGTAGATATTGTGATTGATGGAGGATACGGAAATAATGTACCTTCAACGATTGTTGATGCCACGAATGATGATTTTGAGATTATTCGCCAAGGAGCGGGGTTTTTAGATTGACTTTTACTCAGACAGGTTTTTACGATTTCAATTCTCTAAAATTGCTTTTTACAATATCTTCTTCCGTCCGTTTATGCTTCCAACGTCGGTGTGACCACAAATAATCTGACGGATATCTATGAATTGATTCATCCAAAATTCTCACAAAACGCTCCGTTATTTCTCCTATTGGCAGATTTTGAAATTCAGTTGGTTCAGCAATTTTCGTAAATTCAATTTCATAAAATCCTCTCTTTATTCTTCTCATTTCCGAAAAAATCACTGGATAATCAAACTTTCGTGCAATGCGTTCTGTACCCGTAAAAAAACCCGAATCTTGATTTAAAAAAGTGGTCCAGTATGCAGCTTTCCAGTTTTGAGGAGATTGGTCTGACCCTAAAACTAAGGCACGTGTGATGTCTTTTCTATCAACTGTTTTTCGTAAAGTATCTTGTTTTTCAATGAGTGGCGTAATGGTAAATCTACTTCTAATGAATAAGGTCAATTTATTAAAAAGGGGACTATTGAGCTTTTGATAGACAATATCCATCGGAATCCCTGATAGATTCAGCGGATGAAGCAACCATTCCCAGTTAGAAATATGCCCTGTTACAATAATGACAGACTGATTTTTATCGGTGTAATTTTTGATAGCTTCAATATTAATAATTTTAATTCGGTCGTTAATTTCATCTTTTGAGATTGAATATCCTTTCAAAAATTCAATAAATAAATCAGCAATGTGTTTATAAAAATCTTTGGCAATTTGCTTGACTTCTGATTCAGTTTTTTCAGGAAATGAATTACGGAGATTCTCAAAAACAACCTTTTTACGATAGCCAACTATTTGATAAATAATAAAATAAGCAAAATTAGAAATGCCATAAAGCACAAAAAAAGGTAACTTTGAAAAGTATTTAAAAAAAAGCATTTATTAATTTGAAACGGGGTCGCCCGTGCGATTTGATGATAAGTTAATTTGAAAATACGTTTATACGCTAATCAGTTAATCCTCAAATTGCCAAATTATTAAATTGAAATGACAATTGATTTACAATATTTACCAAGTATAGAATATTTCTGTGCTTTACTCAAAAATGATGAAATTATCATAGAAGCACATGAATATTTTGAGAAGCAAAGTTATAGAAATCGTTGCAGAATTCAGACAACAAATAAAATTGATACTTTAACCGTTCCTGTGCAAAATGGAAATAAAAAAATATTGATTCGAGATTTAAAGATTGATTATTCCCAAGATTGGACTCGCCGACATTGGGGTGCAATTCATTCAGGGTATGGGAAATCCCCTTTTTTTGAATTTTATTCAGAATATTTCAAAAAAATGTTAGACAAAAAGCCTGACTTTTTGTTCGATTTAAACCTCGAACTCCTGACAATTTGTCTGAAACTTCTTCGTCTCGAAAAAAAGATTATATTTACTGAATATTACCAAAAAAACGTTGAAAATGATTTTAGAGGGCTGATTCACCCAAAAAGGAATCATGATTCAAATAATCTCTATCAATCTTCAATATACAGGCAAAACTTTGGCAACGAATTTGAGCCAAATCTTTCCATTCTTGATTTATTATTTTGTCAAGGAAATCAGTCATTATCAGTATTGAAAGAGAGTTTGAAAATTGAACAAATAAATTAGAATTACCGTTAAGCAAGTATTGAATCTACATCTTTTAAAAAATTATAAAACTAAAACATCAACTCAAAAACTCTTACATGGAGGCTAAATTTTCAAATAGAGTAAAAGAGGTTATCTCTCTCGGACGTGAGGAGGCAATCAGGCTCGGGCATGATTACATCGGAACAGAACACCTCATTTTGGGTATGATTCGTGAAGGTGAAGGCATAGCTCTTGATTTAATCATCAAATGTGGAACAACATTGGATGATTTGCGAGTAACGATTGAACAGGCTACTCGAAGCACAGTTCGTTCAACTTATACCATTAAAAATAAGCAAGACATTCCGCTCTCACGTCAGTGCGAAAAGGTATTGAGAGTGACTTATTTGGAAGCAAGAATTTTTAAAACTAATTTGGTCGGAACGGAACATTTGTTGATGGCGATTCTCAGAGATGAGGATAATTTAGCCAAACAAATCCTCGAAAAGTTTCAAATTCATTATGAACTAATTAAAGATATGGTAGAATACCAATCAAACCCAAATATCAAATCGGGTCCATCAGATACCGACGATAATGATGATGCAAGAATGTTTGCGGGTGGCGGAAACGCTGGCGGTGGAACATCTGGCACTAATAAAAATGCTGAAAAGTCGAAAACACCCGTTTTAGACAATTTTGGTAGAGATTTAACCAAAGTTGCAGAATCTGGAAAACTTGACCCAATCGTTGGTCGTGAGAAAGAAATTGAGCGTGTTGCCCAAATTTTATCACGTAGAAAGAAAAATAATCCAATTCTTATTGGTGAACCTGGCGTTGGTAAAACTGCTATCGCTGAAGGTTTAGCCCTCAGAATTGTTCAGAAAAAAGTTTCACGAGTATTATTCGGAAAGCGAGTTGTAACGCTTGATTTGGCTTCATTAGTGGCTGGAACAAAATATCGTGGACAATTTGAAGAGCGAATGAAGGCGGTAATGAATGAATTGGAAAAAACACCCGACGTAATTTTGTTCATTGACGAACTTCATACAATCGTTGGTGCGGGTGGTGCATCAGGTTCTTTGGATGCCTCAAATATGTTCAAGCCAGCTTTGGCTCGTGGTGATATTCAAGTTATTGGAGCTACGACTTTGGATGAATATCGTCAATATATTGAGAAAGATGGTGCCTTGGCTCGTCGTTTTCAAACGGTGATGGTGGATGCCACTACAATTGAAGAAACGATTGAAATCTTGAACAACATCAAGGATAAATACGAAGAACATCATCACGTAACGTACACTCCAGAAGCCATTGAGCAATCGGTAAAGATGTCGGAAAGATATATTTCTGACAGATTCTTGCCTGATAAAGCCATTGATGTTATGGACGAAGTTGGAGCAAGAGTTCATATCATGAATATCTCCGTTCCAGAAGATATTGTTCGTTTGGAAGATGCCATTGAAAACATTAAGAAAGAGAAAAATGCGGTAGTAAAATCGCAGAAATACGAAGAAGCTGCACAATTGAGAGACCGTGAAAAACGTCTTTTGGATCAATTAGACCGTGCAAAACGTGAGTGGGAAGAAGATACAAAACGACGTCGTTACACAGTTACCGAAGAAAGTGTTGCAGAAGTAATTGCACAAATGACGGGTATTCCAGTGAGTCGTGTTGCGGCAACGGAAGGACAGAAATTGTTGAATATGAATGAAGAAATACAAGGAAAAGTTATTGGTCAAGATTTGCCAATTGCCAAACTTGTAAAAGCAATTCAACGTACACGAGTAGGTTTAAAAGACCCTAAAAAGCCAATCGGTTCATTCATTTTCTTAGGACCTACGGGTGTTGGAAAAACGGAATTAGCGAAGGTTTTAGCAACTTATTTGTTCGATAAAGATGATGCCTTAGTGAGAATTGACATGAGTGAATACATGGAAAAGTTTAGTGTATCTCGCTTGATTGGAGCTCCTCCTGGTTACGTTGGATATGAAGAAGGTGGACAATTGACTGAGAAAATTCGTCGTAAGCCTTATGCAGTTGTGTTATTGGATGAAATTGAAAAAGCTCACCCAGATGTATTTAATATTCTCCTTCAAGTGTTGGATGATGGTATTTTGACGGATGGAATGGGACGTAGAGTCGATTTCCGAAATACAATTATCATTATGACTTCAAACATTGGCGCAAGAGATTTAAAGGATTTTGGTTTAGGAATTGGCTTCTCTTCAAAAACAAAGATTGATAATATCGATGAGGCAATCAAAGGAACAATCCAAAGTGCCTTGAAAAAAGCATTTTCACCAGAGTTTTTGAATCGTTTGGATGATGTAATCGTCTTCAATTCTTTGGAGAGAGAACATTTACACAAAATTATTGATTTGATGCTGAATAAGTTATTCATCCGCATTAGTGCATTGGGCTACAGCGTTGAATTAACAGAAAGAGCCAAAGATTTTATTGCTGAAAAAGGTTATGATTCGCAGTATGGAGCAAGACCATTGAATCGTGCCATTCAGAAATATTTAGAAGATCCAGTTGCAGAAGAAATTTTGAAAGGTGATCTATCGGCGGGAGATGTTATCATGGCAGATTATTTGGGTGAGGGAGAGGAATTAACAATTTCAAGAGTTTTAGCGGGTGCTGTTACAGAATAAGTTAGAATGTAAAACACAAAAAGAGGGCGTAATCGCCCTCTTTTTGTGTTTTACGAACTCTCAAAATTGATTATTTCAATTCATTTGAATTAACGAAAACAATAATTATTTTTGCAGAGATTCGTCATTCCAAATAACAAATACTTGTAAATTTGACTTGTTTCCCACTCAATTCTAATTTATGTATTTATTTTAGCCAACCACTATGATGAGTTATTACAATAAATTTACAAAATTGGCTTTCGGTATGAGTGTGATATTTTTTTGAGCAATAATTCAATTGCTCAATTGCGACCATTGTATTCAACTGGAAGAATGGTGAACTCAAATGTTCAAGTTTTGGATTCAGCGGAAAAGCGAGTATGCCGAGAATTGTTTTGTTGGAAGATGCTTTATCCATTGAAAATCCATCACTATTACGTTACAAGAAAAAAGTAGAAGTCAGATTTTTCAGGCGGTGAACGCATTGAAATTCAATTTGCATATTGATAACAAATACAAACAAAAAGTAACTATCAAGGTTTTGGATGGCAGTGGCATAACTATTTTTGAAGATATTCCAACTGAACAAGATAAATTCCAAAGATTATATGATATGACTTTTTTAACCGATAAAGATATTTATTATTTTACAGCATTTTATGATAACCAAGACCATTATTTCTTCCCCAATTCGCATAGAAGAATCGAAAGAGACAATTGATGAAATTGCAAAACTGAGTACAGAATATCCGATTGAAAGAGGCAAAAATTATTTTTTACCTCTTTTTTATTTCTATTTATCTAAACCAAAATTGTACTATTCTTAGATTCTTCTTTAAATAATTCTAATTTTTCTGTGACAATTATATACTGCAAAACTCTTTCCGTACCTTTGTAATATGTTATCAATCAATAATTTATCGTTTTATTTCGGTTCACGTCCCATGTATGATGGGGCGAATTTACACATTAAGCCCAAAGACAAAATCGGTCTGGTTGGGGCAAATGGCACGGGCAAATCTACCCTTCTTCGCATCATTGATGGTGAATATCTACCCGATGGAGGTTCTATCTCAAAATCGGGAGATTGTACCGTTGGGTTCCTGAATCAAGACTTGCTTTCATATCAATCAGAAGAATCCATTTTGACTGTTGCGATGCAAGCGTTCGAACGTCAAAACTTCCTACAAATTGAAATTGATAAGGTTCTTCATAAAATGGAAACTGATTATGAAGATTCTGATATTGACAAATTAGGACGTTTTCAAGATGAGTTTGAAAACTTAGGTGGCTATACAATGCAATCGGAAGCCGAGACAATTTTGGAAGGTTTAGGGTTTTCAACCGAGGAATTACAGCAACCACTTCACACCTTTTCAGGAGGTTGGAGAATGCGGGTAATGTTGGCGAAATTATTACTTCAAAAGCCATCTCTTTTGATGCTTGATGAGCCTACTAACCACTTGGATTTACCGTCCATTGAGTGGGTTGAGAACTATATTAATACGTATGACGGGGCAATTATTGTGGTTTCTCACGATAGATTTTTCTTGGATAATACCGTTAATACAATTGTGGAGGTGACTGGTTCAAAATTGGTTTCTTATGCGGGTAATTATGAGTTTTTTGTGGAGGAAAAAGCCCTTAGAAATGAGATTCAAAAGGGTGCTTACGAAAATCAACAACAGGCAATCAAACAAACTGAACTGTTTATTACAAGATTTAAGGCAAAAGCAACGAAGGCTCGTCAGGTGCAATCACGGGTGAAGGCTTTGGAGCGTTTGGATAAAATTGATGCCGTCGAAGATGATAATGCCAAGGTGAATTTCAAGTTTAACTTTGGAACGCAACCTGGACGTTTTATAATGACGTTGGATAATGTTACAAAGGCATATGGTAGTAAAAAAATTCTAACAAATACGGCTGGAATGATTGAAAGAGGCGATAAAATTGCCTTAATTGGAGCGAATGGGAAAGGGAAATCGACACTTTTAAGAATTATTGACGGCTCAGAACCGATTGATGGTGAAAGAGTTTTAGGGCATAATGTGATTGATTCATTTTATGCACAACATCAATTGGAAAGTTTGGATGTGAATAACACGCTACTTGATGAATTGAAAATGACTGGTACTGGTAAATTAGAAACTGAATTACGAAGTATTTTAGGCTGTTTTTTATTCTCTGGGGACGATGCTTTTAAGAAAATTAAGGTGCTTTCAGGAGGTGAAAAATCAAGAGTTGCTTTGGCAAAGGTTTTGATTTCGGAAGCTAACTTTTTGTTATTAGATGAGCCAACTAACCACTTGGATATGATGTCAGTAAATATTCTGATTCAGGCTTTGCAGCAATATGAAGGTACTTTTGTGGTGGTTTCTCACGATAGATTTTTTGTTTCGGAGATAGCAAATAAGATTTGGTATATCGAAAATGAAGAGATAAAAGTTTATCCTGGAACGTATGATGAATATGAAACTTGGCAAGAACAACGCATTTTAAACGGTGAAGTTATTGTTGAGAAATCACAGAAAAAAACAACAGAAAAAGTTATTGAGAAAAAGCCTGTAATTGATGATTTTGCGAAAAAAGAAATTCAGAAAAATTTGAAAAGATTAAATCAGAAATTGTCTGATACAGAATCTATTATTGCTAAATTGGAATCTGAAAAAGTTACAAAAGAAACGATTTTAGCGGATTCTACAATTTTTAATGATTCCACTGCGTTAAAACGTGAAAATGATTCTTACCAAAAAATTCTCAATCAATTAGAAGAAGTGAATGATGAATGGGAAGAGGTGATATTGGAAATGGAAGAATTGGAGGGGAGTTTGGTTTAAAATAAGTAATTATGGAAAATTTCAGAAAGAATCGTACAATTACTAATATTACAAAATTTGGACAAGAAGTTCCTAAAATTAACGTGAACTTTTCAGATTTTAAGCGGCAATTAAGCCATTATATTGTTTTAGAGCCTTGTGAGTTTGGATAGAGACTTTGGGTTTTCTTT
>JAYVRF010000142.1:0-23075 GCA_043756925.1 Arcicella sp.
TGTACCCATAAGTTGTCATTCTTCTATGACTATTTTACACCACAAGTAGCCAAAGCCTATATTGACAGGATGGAAATAATACATACTCCTGTGCATGGCTCTTGGCTTAAGATGGCGGAGATTGAGTTCTCCTTGTTCACAAGACAAGAATTAGACGACCTTTCGGAGATTAAAAAAGAAGTCGAAATCGTTGTAAAAAGATGGATGAATCAGCAAAATTAAAAGAAAAAAATGATTAATTGGCAATTCAAAAACGATGATGTAAGAATTAAACTAACAAGACTTTATCCAACAATTTAAAGTTTTTTAAACAGTACGATAATATCATAATTTTTAATAAAAGTCTCGGCATTTTCAGGTCGTAAATTTTGCTTAAAGCTCTCATATTCAATATTATCGTTCATTTTTGCTAAATGCGAAGCCACTGTTGTTGCCTTCGGACTTCCGATGTCCTCGACCTTATAAAGTACCTGTCTTTGCAGATTATTCATATCCACGGAATCAGCATCTAAAATCCCAATTTTCCCTACACCCGCAGCCGACAAATATAACAAAACTGGACAACCCAAACCTCCCGTCCCAACCACCAAAACCTTCGCATTTTTTAGTTTCATTTGTCCTTCTAACCCAATTTGAGGGAGAAGTAAATGTTTTTGGTAACGATTTTTTTCGGAGGAAGAAAGCATGAGATTTGACATTGAAAATTTCTAAAATTAAATTTACACAAAAAAACCTCCCCAACAATGTTGAGAAGGTTCTTAATATTTTTACTGACCGTAGGATTACAAAGTCAAAGTTCCTCTGCGAGCCGCAGCAACCAAAGATGCTTCTAAACCATTTTTGTTGATTGTACGAATTGCTTTTCCAGATACTTTCAATTGTACCCAAACGCCTTCCGACTCTAAAAAGAATTTCTTTGTGTGAAGATTAGGGAAAAATTTACGCTTAGTTTTGTTGTTAGCGTGTGAAACATTATTTCCTACTTGTGTTTTTCTTCCTGTTAATTGACAAACCTTAGCCATGATTACTCTTTATTTTTGTTATGTAAAATCGCATAAAAAGCGATGTAATAAACTCACTTTCCAGTTCTATCTGAAATGGACTGCAAAATTAGGGATTTATTCTTAACGATACAATTTATTAAGAAAATAAAATCAAGAAAATCATTACATTTGCCTACTACTTTTAATTTTAATTTTAATTTATGTTCAAAGCAATTGCCACGTCCCTACTTTGGCTCACGAGTTTGCCTGTGTGTATTTACACGCTCATTACGTACTTATTTTCATACACACTTGTGCTTGACCATTGGTCGGCAGGATTTGTGATGATGAGCCTTCCTTTTGCTATGTTAGGATGCTTCATTATTGCCTTTACGTGGCTTTTTATTCGCCCTACCAGAGCCATTTTACCCATCATGATTTTGGCGTTGGGTTATCCATTTATTAAACGTACAATTGTCTTCAAAGACCCACAAAGGGCGGCAAATTCCTTATCCGTTTTCAGTTATAATGTCTTTGGTTTTTATGGAGATAATAATGATAAACAAAAAGCTAAGAAATTGATGTCCTATTGCATTGATTATGAGGCAGATATAAAGTGTTTTCAGGAGTTCTATAATGTGGATGATGATGCGAATTTTCAGAGTTTAATCCCGATGTTAAAAGAAAACCCTTATTTCATTAGCAACAAAGAAAAGTGGAATCCTGGTATGATGGGCTTAATTATTTTCTCAGCTTATCCTATCATTAATCGTGATGGAAAGACCTTCGGACGGAGCAATTCTAATGGTTATTTAATGGCTGACATTGCCCGCAAAAAGGATACGATTAGAGTTATCAATATCCAGTTACAATCCATGGGAATCAGGGTGAATAAAGTAGTAAATGGCATGAAAGGAGAGGATTATGAGGAAGCAAAAAAGGAAGGAAGAGGCATTATCTCATCTTTGAAAAGAGGTTTTGAACAACATTCCCAAGAAATTGAACCCATTGAAAGACTGATAAATGATAGTCCGTATCCCGTAATTCTTTGCGGAGATTTCAATGAAACACCCTACGGAAATGCTTACGGAAGCATCAGAGATCGACTGAAAAATGCCTTTGAAGAAGCAGGAAATGGTTTTGGATTTACTTTGAACCGAAGCCCAAGAATCGTGAGAATTGATAATCAATTTTGTTCAGAATCTGTAAAAGTGCTTGATTTTAAGACGTTTAGTGACGTAAAACTATCTGACCATTATCCGATTCTGGGGAGATATGAGATTAGACGATAGAGAATTAAATATTAAATTATTCGTACTCTATCATCTAACCGCTATTCTCTAACTAAAACGCCTTCGCAATATTCGTGAATTCACGAGATTTCAAAGATGCTCCGCCGATTAATCCTCCGTCCACGTCTGGTTGTGAGAATATTTCTTCGGCATTCTTTTCGTTGCAACTTCCACCGTATAAAATTGAAGTTTCGTCTGCCACACTTTGACCATATTTTGTTGCTAAATGACCTCTCAAATAAGCGTGCATCTCCTGTGCTTGTTGCGAAGATGCCGTTAATCCCGTGCCAATCGCCCAGATGGGTTCGTAGGCAATCACAACCTTACCAAAATCTTCCGTAGAAAGATGAAAAAGGCTGTCAGTTATCTGTGAAGCCACAAATTCAAAGAAACCTTCGGCTTGGCGTTGTTCCAAAGATTCGCCACAACAGAAAATTGGAGTCATATCATTTTCCAAAACGATGTTCACTTTCTCCGCTAATTGTTCGTTAGTTTCGTTGAAATACTGACGACGTTCTGAGTGTCCAACAAGCACGTGCGTAACGCCAATTGACTTTAACATCGAAGCTGAAATTTCCCCCGTGTAAGCACCCGAAGCCTTATTTGAACAGTTTTGAGCGGCAATCCCCATGTTGGCAACCGCACCCGTATGTTTTTGTAAAGTAGGTAAATAAAGGGCTGGCGGTGCGATAATTACTTGAATGTCAGAATTAACTTCATCTTTCACCATGTGAACAACTTCTGATGCCAAAATCATGGCTTCATCCATGGTTTTATTCATTTTCCAGTTTCCTGCAACAATTTTCTTTCTCATTTTATGCTTAATTAGTTTTTGGTAAAATTAAGAACGGGATTCTTTATTTCCGAATATGGAGGGTGGTTATTCATTATTAGAAATTAGTTACTGATTATTTGCCACCAGTTATGTATATTTTATCAATAGGTAAATCCTTGAATATCAATATATTATATAACAAAAAGAGATAACAAGTTTATTGCTATCTCTCTAAATAACCAGTACAACTGTGGTCATAATTTTTTGGATTATGGATTAATGCTATTTAAGGGCTAAGTATTTGAAAATTAGTACAATATGTTTGAATATTTATAAAGAATTAAGTACCTTAGAGTAAAAATAACACAATGAAATTTGACTGGAAATTTTATGTATAAATTCTTAAATTTTTTAATGAAATTTGGAAAAACTTCTTTTAGAACACATGAAACGCTCGTGGTTAAAAATAATATTTCTTTCTGTAATTCCATATTTAAATTATGGACAAGAAGTAATAATACCTGAAAGGCAGGTAATATCAAACCTTAGAATAGAGACAAAACCCACCGCTAAGACGGTAAAATTAAAACCTATTACTGATGAAAGATTTGGATTTCAGCTTGCTAAAAGGCGGAAAATAACAAGAATACCGTTTGAATTTCAAGCGAATTTAGTGATAGTCCCCATAAAAGTCAATGACTCAGACACTTTACGTTTCATTTTAGATACGGGAGTAAGTTCAATTCTGATTACCGATCCTCAAATTGTCAAAAATCAACGCATGAAATTTGCTCGAAGTGTCAAGATTTCTGGAGCAGGAGAAGGCAATGATATTGAGGCGGGAATTGTGTTGGATAATACCATCACAATGGGTGATATGATTGGTTATCGTCAGAATTTAGTGGTTTTGAAAGAGGATGTTTTGAAATTGAGTGAATTTGTCGGTAGCCCGATTCATGGTATTATTGGTTACGAAATTTTCAATCGTTTTGTCGTTACGATTGATTTTGGTACGAATGAAATTATTCTCCAAAATCCCGAGCATTATAAATATAAACCAAGCAAAGGTGAACGTTTCCCGATAACAATCGAAGAAAACAAACCTTATTTAAGTACGGTTGAACTAATAAATGATAAGCAGAATTTGCCGTTAAAAGTAATTTTAGATACAGGTGCAGGTCACGCCATTTCCTTAGATGCCAATCGAAATAATGGAATTCCGATGCCAAAAAAAGTAGTTAAGGCTCAGTTAGGACGTGGTCTAAGTGGAGTTATTAATGGCAGTTTGGGCAGAATTTCTAAATTGCGGTTAGGAAAATTTGAGATGAAAAATTTGGTGGCATCCTTTCCAGATAGTGCTTCTTATCGCATAAAAGGAATGGAATTGACTGAACGTCAGGGGAATATTGGCTGTGAGTTTTTACGAAGATTCAAAATAACTTTCAACTATCGTGACCAATACATTGTGTTAAAACCCATCAACCGCCACATGAAAGAGCCTTTTGAACATAATATGTCGGGGATTGAATTGATGGCAAAAGGAGATGATTTTCGTGAATATACCGTTGATAGAGTCGTTGAAAATTCTCCCGCCGAAGATGCAGGACTGTTGCAGGGCGACCGTGTGATGTTTATCAATAATAAACCCTCCAAAGATATTTCTATCAGTGAAATCTATAAATTATTCCAAAAAGGAGAAGGGAAAAATATTAATTTAATAATGAAAAGAGGACAGGATATGTTTTTTGCAACGATTAATTTGCGGAGGTTAATTTGAAGTTATCAATAATTTCAGCATTATAATCCGTTAATATTGTCAAATTCTTAGAAATCAAGTTTTTATATTTAATCCTCCTTCAAAAATACTTGTTTTTTGATAAGCAATTCATTAATTTTGCGGAGAATTTAAAGGAAGAGGGGTCGTAAATCCCTCTTTTTTGTTTTTTTGATTAGGGGTTAGGATTTGGAAGTTAGGGGTTAGGATTTAAACCTTCCAAGTCTTATTAAATTGTTTCAATAATCCCTAAATCCCAACCCCACAATAAATGACTAAAGAACAAATAACCGAATTGCTTCAACCTTACTTGGAAGACGACAGGATTTTTATTGTTGAAGTGAAAGTGAGTGAAGGCAAAATTCGCCAGACCATTACCATACTTTTAGATACTGACGGAGGGATTCAAATTGAAGAATGTGCCTCAATTAGTAGGAGATTAGCCCATTTTATTGAAACCAACGAATTAATAAAAGATGCGTATAATTTAGAAGTATCATCGCCAGGTATTGACCAACCACTTCTTCTGAAACGTCAATACGTGAAAAATGTTGGTAGAAATTTGAAGTTACAATTGGTAGATGGCGGTGAGAAAGTTGGAGCATTAGAGAACGTTACTGATGAAGGAATCGTTTTTAAAGAGGAACCAAAGAAATCAAAAGGCAAAAAAGTTGTACTCATAGAAAGCCTAACCATTGCTTTTGAGAATATCAAACAAGCCAAAGTACAAATATCGTTCAAATAGTGGATTAGGGGTTAGGGAATTAAGGATTGGGACATTCGGGATTTGGAAATCAGGAACTAACTGAAAACCAGAAAAAAATAACCAATGATAAGTAATTAATTACCAATAACAACCAATGTTCATTTAAAATTATGAAAAGATGAATAGTGCAGAATTAATTTCGTCGTTTGCCGACTTTGCAAAAGAAAAAAACATTGATCGTCCAACGATGATAAAAGTGCTGGATGAAGTTTTCCGCACCATGATTCGTAAGAGATACGGAACAGATGAAAATTTTGATGTTATTATCAATCCTGACAGTGGCGACTTGGAAATGTGGCGTACACGTGAAATCGTTGATGATAATTCAGAAGACATCTGGGATTACGATAAAATACCCTTAGAAGAAGCTAAGAAAATTGAACCCGATTTTGAAATTGGGGAAGAGGTTGCAGAATTAGTTAAATTGGAAGACTTTGGACGTAGAATCGTTCAGACGGCTCGTCAAACACTTATTCAAAAAGTTAAAGATTTAGAAAAAGAAGGTCTTTTTGAAAAATATAAAGATTTGGTGGGTGAGATGGTATCAGGAGATGTGTATCAAATTATTGGGAAAGAATTTATTATTACAGACCAAGAAGGAAATGAATTGACTCTTCCAAAATCTGAGATGATTCAGAAAGACCGTTTCAAGAAAGGAGAACCCGTAAAAGCGGTTATTCACAAAGTTGATATGAACAACGGAACACCGAAGATTATTCTTTCGAGAACTTCTCCCGTGTTTCTGGAACGCTTATTTGAACAAGAAATTCCAGAGATTTATGATGGTCAAATCATGATTCGTAAAATTGTGCGTGAGCCTGGTGAACGGGCAAAAGTAGCCGTAGAATCTTATGACGACCGTATTGACCCTGTTGGAGCTTGTGTAGGGATGAAAGGTTCTCGTATTCACGGCATTGTGCGTGAGTTACAAAATGAGAATATTGACGTTATCAACTACACGGAAAATCTTGAACTTTTAGTTGGTCGTGCTTTAAGCCCCGCCAAAGTGAGTTCGATGAAGATTGATAAAGAGAAAAAACGCATTGCGGTGTATTTACAACCAGACCAAGTGTCGTTGGCAATTGGTAAAGGTGGACAAAACATTAAATTGGCAGGGAAGTTAGTAGGTTATGAATTAGACGTTTACCGTGATATTAAAGAATCAGAGGTGGATGATGAAGATGTGGACTTAACGGAATTCTCTGATGAAATTGAAGATTGGGTGATTCTTGAATTACATAAAATCGGTTTAGATACAGCCAAGCAAGTTCTGGCATTGGATGGCGAAGAGTTAATTCGCCGTACTGAACTTGAAGAAGAAACGGTAAACGACATTTTAACAATCCTACGTTCCGAGTTTGAATAAGTTTAAAAAGTAATTGTGTGATAGAGTGACTGAGTGTATCGACCCATTTAGTTTCCCACCCAATTATTTCGACTCAGTCACTCTAACACACAATTACAAAATAACATTATAGAAAAGTATCAATTAACAAGCATGACAGAAGATAAAATGATGCGTTTGAGCCTTGTGGCAAAGCAAATTGGCGTGGGTACCTCAACCATCGTACAAAAGCTCTCTGTTCAAGGTCATAAGGTTGAGAATAACCCAAATGCCAAATTAAATTTTGAACAACTGAAAATCGTAGCCAAAGAATTTGGAGCGGGAAGTCTTTTGCAAGAATCCGCCCCAGTTCAACATAAGGCTGTGGAGGATGATGTTTTTGTCCCTGTAAAAAGACAGGATGAAGACTATATGCCTCTATATTCAAGAAACACGCCAAAAACTGAGCCTGTTACAGTTGTTACAGAAACACCGAAAGTAGAGAAGGCGGTAGAGCCAGAGAAAGTTGAAGCGAAAGCAGAGGTTATTCCAGCAAAACCAGTTGTGGTCGAAGCACCAAAAGCCGTTGAGCCTGTGAAGGTCGAAGAGGCAAAATTAGTGGTGGTTGAAACACCAAAAGGCGTTGAGCCTGCGAAGGTCGAGAAAGCAAAATCAGTGGTAGTTGAAGTGCCAAAAGCCGTTGAACCAGTGAAAGTTGAGGAAGCAAAACAAGCGGTAGTTGAAACGCCAAAAGCGGTTGAACCTGCGAAGGTTGAAGAAGCAAAACCAGCAATTGTTAAAGTTACAAAGCCTGCCGATGCTCCTAAGACTCAACCAAATGTTCAAAACGGACAGCAGAGTGGAGGTCAGAGAAATAATGACCAAAATAGACAACAAGGTGGTCAGGGAAATAATAACCAAAATCAGCCAAGACAACAAGGTGACGGACAAGGGAACACTACCCAAAATCAGCCAAGACAACAAGGTGGAGTTCAGGGAAATAATAACCAGAATCAACCAAGACAACAAGGCGGAGGTCAAGGAGGTAATAATCAGCCAAGACAGCAAGGTGGTGGTCAAGGAGGTAATAACCAAAATAGACAACAAAGAGATAGTCAGCCAATAAGACCACAAGGGGGCATTAATCAGGTGCTTCCAAGTCGTCAAGCGATTGGAACGCCCGTTGGTGTTGGGAATATTAAGCCCGCACAATCACAACCCCTCGATAATAAAGGAGTACAGAAATTGGGTCGTAATGATGCCATTCCTGATGATACCTCATCAGTTGAATTGATTGAAGCAAAAGGTGAGCAACTACGTGGATTAAAGGTTTTGGGTAAGATTGAATTACCCGTTGAGACGCCACGTGGAGGTAACAATCGTAATAATAACAACAATAAGAAGAAGCGCAAACGTATTGATAAACCTGGTGGAGCGAAAGTTACGGAGACAGAAATTCGTAACGAAAGAGGTGTTCCTCGTCCGAAAAAAGATGGAACTCCCGCTGATCCAAATGCTCCAAAACCAGCAAATACTGGAACAGGAACTACTACTGGAAACAGACCAAATACGCCAGGACAAGGTGGTAATGCAAATAATCACAGAACTGGACATAGCCCTAATTATAAAGGCAATAAAGGTAATCCAAATACAAGTGCTAATCCTGGGGCTAAACCAGTTCCAAAAGGAGAAGTAACGGAAAAGCAAATTCAAGACCAAATTAAGGCAACCATGGCTCGTCTGCAAGGACAGTCAAACAAGTCGAATTTTGGAGCGAAAGAACGTCGTGAGAAACGTAAGTTCCGTGCGGACAGAAACGAACAACGTCAATTAGCGGATGATGAAGAAGCAAAAGTATTGAAGGTAACTGAATATATTTCGGCTTCTGAATTAGCTTCATTAATGGATGTTTCGATTAACGAAGTAATCTCAGCTTGTATGAGTTTGGGAATGTTTATCTCAATTAATCAACGCCTTGAAGCTGACGTAATTGCTTTAATTACGGAAGAATTTGGATTTGAAGTACAATTTGTATCGGCAGAAGAAGAAATTGAATCAGTCATTGCAGATGAAATTGATTTACCAGAAGATTTATTACCAAGAGCCCCAATTGTAACAATTATGGGTCACGTTGATCATGGTAAAACCTCTTTACTTGATTATATCCGTCGTGCGAAAGTTGCGGCAGGTGAAGCGGGTGGAATTACGCAACATATTGGAGCGTATTCGGTGAAGCAAGACGATGGCAGAAGAGTAACATTCTTAGATACTCCTGGTCACGAGGCATTTACCGCCATGCGTGCAAGGGGTGCGAAGGTGACAGACGTTGCCATCATTGTGATTGCGGCGGATGATGCCGTGATGCCACAAACGGAAGAAGCCATTAACCATGCTATGGTTGCGGGTGTGCCGATTGTGTTTGCCTTCTCGAAGGTTGATAAACCAGGAGCAAACACGGAGAAAATTCGTGAGCAATTATCTATCAAAAATATTCTTGTGGAAGAATGGGGTGGTAAATATCAAACGCAAGAGATTTCTTCAAAATCAGGAGCGGGGGTTAATGAATTATTAGAAAAAGTATTGCTTGAAGCTGAATTATTAGAATTGAAAGCAAACGCTAATAAGCGTGCCATTGGAACGGTGGTTGAAGCATCTTTGGATAAAGGTCGTGGATACGTAGCCAATATTTTGGTACAAGCTGGAACGTTGAAAGTAGGAGATATGATGCTCGCAGGAGCTCACTACGGACGTGTGAAAGCAATGTTTGATTACCGTGGAAATAAATTAAAAGAAGCGGGACCTTCAATTCCAGTACAAGTTTTAGGCTTGGGTGGAGCTCCAGCGGCGGGTGATAAGTTGAGCGTCATGGAAAATGAGCGTGATGCACGTGAAATTGCCAACAAACGTGAACAAATTATCCGTGAGCAATCGTTACGTAGTCGTAAGCACATTACGTTGGAAGAAATTGGTCGTCGTAAGGCAATTGGTACTTTCAAGGAATTGAACGTAATTGTAAAAGGAGACGTGGATGGTTCAGTAGAAGCCTTATCGGATTCATTATTGAAACTATCAACGGAAGAAGTACAAGTAAGAATTATCCACAAAGGTGTTGGACAAGTTTCAGAGTCAGACGTGTTGTTGGCTTCGGCTTCGGATGCGGTGATTGTGGCATTCCAGGTTCGTCCAAGCGTAAATGCACGTCGTTTGGCAGACAACGAGCAAATCGAAATCCGTACGTATTCAATCATCTACCAAGCAATTGATGATGTTCGTGATGCGATGGAGGGTTTATTAGCTCCCAAATTTGAGGAAGTTGTTACGGCAAATATTGAAGTTCGTGATGTGTTCAAAATTACGAAAGTTGGAACGGTTGCAGGTTCGTATGTATTGGATGGAACGGTGAAACGTTCAGACAAAATACGTATCATTCGTGATTTCGTGGTGGTTCACGAAGGAGAAATATCAGCCTTAAAACGTTTCAAAGATGATGTGGCGAGTGTGAAGTTTGGCTACGAATGTGGTCTATCAATCAAGAATTTCAATGATATTGAAATTGGCGACGTGGTTGAGTGTTATGAAATGAAAGAATTGAAACGTACTTTGTAAAAAGTGGTTTCGTAAGATAGAAAAAGGGTTTCTGATTGATTTCAGAAACCCTTTTATGATATTTTATTTGTCCGTTTTTTTTAGATTTATCCCCGAAAAGTGCTTCACCACTATTCAGGGGACAGCAAGTTGATTGGTCACGAAAAAACAAGCAAAATGAAACCCGTGTAAATCCGTACAATCCCAAAGTCACTCCCCACGCTCCACCTCAATCACCCCCTCCACTTGTTCCAAAGAATTCACTAACTTCTCTAAATGTATCGTATCACTGACCATCAAGGCAATTTTTCCTTCAAAAATTCCTTCTTTTACCCCAATCGAAAGGTTCTGAATATTGACTTTCAATTCTTGAGAAATCACCCTTGTTACATCACTCATTAAACCCATTCTGTCCATGCCTCTAATGACTAAATGAGCCAAAAAAGACATCCGAATCTGACTCGTCCAGAAGGCCTTCATCACTCGGTCGCCGTGTCTGGAAAGTAATTCCGTTGAATTTGGGCAAGATGTTCGATGAATTTTGATGCCTTCATTGATGGTTACAAACCCAAAAACGTCATCGCCCGCAATGGGATTACAACATTTTGCGAGTGTGTAATCTATCTTATCCATGTCCTCCCCAATCAAAATTCCATCGGCATTTTTCTTATCACCGTGCAGTTTTTTCAACTCCTTCGTGATTGATTTCAAGTCCGTCAAAGGCTCTTTAATTGACTTCGCTTCTTGCTTGCGTTCGTGAGCTTCACGGTCTGATTTCCAACGTTTTAACTCATCTAATTGAACGTAACCTTTCCCAAAACGATAAAATAAATCGTTAGAATCTTTGGCGTTGAAATAGGCTCTTAATTGGTTGGTTACTTCCAAGGTCAAAGGTGAAATGCCCAACACTTTTAAGCGATGTTCTATCATATCACGCCCCATCACGACGTGCGATTTGTTAGCTTCTTTGATATAATCCTTAATTCGAGATTTTGCCTTGGTCGTCACTACAAACTTCAACCAATCTTCCGAAGGTTTTTGCTTCGGCGAGGTCATACATTCGATAATATCTCCCGTTTTGATTTTGTGGCTCAACGGCACTAAACGATTATTTACCTTCGCCCCAATACATTTTGCCCCGACTTCCGTATGAATCTCAAAAGCAAAATCCAATGCCGTTGCTCCGTCTTTCAACACCACCAATTTGCCTTTTGGGGTGTACACAAAAACCTCCTCATTATACAAACTACTCCGAATATCATCCACCAAATCAACCGCCGATTGCGATTTATCGTTAGAATCCAAAGCTTCCCGAATTTGGCTTAACCATGATTCAAAGGCAGTATTTGTGCGAGTATCGTTGCCTTTATACTTCCAGTGTGCGGCAAAACCCTTCTCGGCAATTTCATCCATTCGCACCGTACGAATTTGTACTTCCACCCAACGCCCACGTTTACTTCCGCCCATCACGGTCGTATGTAACGACTCATAACCGTTTGATTTTGGGGTAGATATCCAATCTTTCAAGCGGTCGGGATTTGGTTTATAATGGTCAGTAACCATTGAATATACCGCCCAACAAGCCGCTTTTTCTTGTTCCGTCGGAACATCCAAAATTACTCGAACGGCAAAGAGGTCATAAATTTCCTCGAAGGGCGTATTGTTCTTTTTGAGTTTGTTATAAATCGAATAAATGGATTTTGGGCGACCTTTTACCACGTGCTTGAAACCCATTTCCGTCAAATCTTTCTCGATTGGGCGAATGAAACTTTGAATAAAATTTTCTCTGGAAGTCTTCGTTTCTTTTAATTTTCGAGCAACATCTTTATAGGCTTCGGGTTCGGTATATTTCAAACACAAATCTTCTAATTCCGACTTGATGGCGTGTAAACCAAGCCTGTGGGCAAGTGGAGCGTATAAATAAAACGTTTCGGAAGCGATTTTTAGTTGCTTATCACGTGCCATACTTCCCAACGTTCGCATATTGTGAAGGCGGTCGGCGAGTTTAATTAAGATTACCCGAATATCATCCGAAAGCGTTAATAACATTTTCCGAAAATTCTCGGCTTGTTGTGAACTTCCGTAGTCAAAAACGCCCGAAATTTTGGTTAAGCCGTCGATAATTTTAGCAACGTTTACCCCAAAATCTGCCTTGATTTCGTCTAAACCAATTTCCGTATCTTCCACCACATCGTGCAACAACGCACACATGATGGAAGTTGAACCCAAGCCAATTTCTTCTACACAAATTTGAGCAACGGCAAGCGGATGGTAAATGTAAGGTTCCCCCGATTTTCGCCTCATATCTTTGTGGGCTTCTGCCGACATCAAAAAGGCTTTTTTAATCAGCTTGGAATCATCATCTTGAAGGTATGGACGGGCGGTATACAATAACTTTCTGTACCGTTTAAGGATTTCCTTTCTTTCTTGTTCTAAATCAATTGTTGCGACTTCCACGGTTTAATTTTTGGGTATTTGGTGAATGAATTTGCAGTATTTGGTGATTAACTAAGTTAATGAATCCGTAGGAGAATGGCAAATTTTGAGGGGAGATATTTTTTTCGGAAATGAACAACCTGTTACAGATTAGTTGATGTGAATTTTTAGAACTTGCGATAAATAGTAGGAAGTGTTGTTGATTGTAATGTTATTTTACAGTTTTCGACATCATTTTTTAATAAAATTTTACGTTGTCCGTACCTTACCCATGTAAATTTTAGTTGAACCTTAATATTTGCTGTTTTATTGTTGCCTAAGTTCAGCCATTTTAATTTGGTTTTTGTCGTCTTTGTACGTTATTTTAATTTTTTCTTTACTCAAAGGTCTTGTTAGAAGAAGTGTGCAGTCAAGTTGTAATGTTCTTTTAGAAATGTCCAAACTATCCAATTTCAAAATTTGGAAACCATTTTTGAGCCCTATTTTCTCTGCTTTTGTGCCTGTCCAAACCGTTCCAACTGAATAATAATTTGGCTCTGGTTGAAATGAAAATCCTAATGTTTTTTGATGTTTGTATTGCTGGCTTTGCTGTTTGGCTACGAAGTAGAATTGTTTATTTATGTAATCAATCGTGATAGTGCCGTAGTCTGCAAGTTCCATACCGATTATACTTTGAGTATTGTTTGAAACCTCAGCTATAAAATTTATAATTTTAGCATTACCAAATTTAACATTACGACAAGTTATTCTCTTTTTATGAGTAGCTTTTTCAATGCCAAAAGCTCCAATTGCTCCAATCCCATACCCTTCATTCAAAACTTTACCCAAATTATTTTTGATTATTTTTTGATAAATTTCATTTGAGATAGTAATGAAATCACCAGCTCCACTATCAAAAAGGGCATTAAATTTAATTTTATCATTTAACGATAACTGAACGTACGGGCTATTTTGATGGTCAAATATCAGAGAAGATTGATAAGCACTTACTAATTTTAACTTGTTGATATCATCTGTTAAAATAATATACTTTTTATCAGTATCAATATGAACAATACAATTTATCAACAAATTGCTTCCAATAATTCCATCATAATCAAGGCAGTTCACAAAACCCGTACTTTCAGTATTTATAACTGCCGAGGGAATATTTTCAAATGATAAACTTCCCATTGTCAGTTCTTTAACATTAACAATAAAAAGCTGTTTTTGTATTCCTGAAAAGTCAGTTAGAAATGTAGTATCCAGGACGGTATTGTTCATACGTTCTTGAATTTTATCTGAAATACATGAAGTTGCACCTGTGTCGAAAATAAATCGTTTTTTCTGCCCGTCAATTTTTACTTCGACGATTATTGTATTTCGTACATACTCGAAGAGTATTGTATCGCAAAATTGTTTTTGAAATGCTATTTCTTGCTCAAATTCAACTTTTTCTCGTCCAAAGACAAAGAGTGGTAAAATAATTAAAATGGATAGAAGTCTTTGCATCATATTTGGTTTATCACTAAAACAATCCAAAACAAAATACTTTTGAGGGAATCACTTGATTCTACGAAAATAATGTCCTAAAATTTTACCGAATCACAGGGCATTTTATACTCGGAGCAATGTGATAAATAATCTTAAAACTCGTTAAAACATACATATCATTCAATCGTGAGGAACTGTTTCTCACCCCACCATTATCTTTATCCAATTCTGGAAAACTTTGCATCGGAAACAGATTGGGGTCAGACAAAGGAAAACCTCTGGATACATAATATGCTCTGGCAAGAGCCTCACGGTCACGACCTGTTAATGCCGCAATTTTTTCGTTTTCACGGTGTCCCATCGCTGCCGACAGGTTACTGATTCCCGTTAATTCTCCTTTATCGGCAAAATATCCACCTACATCATCCAAATAATCTGAGAAAGTGTATCGTATTCCTACTTCAAAACCTAAGTCCCAAATTTTATTTAATTTGTATTTTACGCCCGCCCCAAAAGGAATATTTACATTCACTAAACTATATGGTTGGTCGGGGTAATTGGGTAATCCTTGCCCTTCGGTATTCAATGGTTGCAAACTCACCCATTCACTCGGAGCCGCCTCAGAACCTGCATAATCTGTTGGAACTTTCGCCATTGGGTCATGGTGAAAAACAGCGATTCCAGCGAATACGTAAGGATTTAACTTCGCACGATTCCGAAAACTTCTGGTTTCGGGAATGAAATTATAAACCCCAGTTAAAGCCAATTCCTGCACGTCATTTCTGAAATGTGCATTCCGCATGTATAATTGTTCTAAATTGGCAATCCCTTCAAATTTATTATCATCGCCCGTCAGACGTACCCACGTGAGGCTCGCTCGACCACTAAAATGAGGCGTAATGTGACGAGTAAAATCTACGCCAATATTCCAATTAATATTCTGTAAACCTGATTGAATGGGGCGATTATAAGGAGCCAAATCGCCATAATAATGTGACGTGCCGATTCCGAAAGAAATTTCAGAATGTCTTTCGTACATACTTTTCCGCCTCGTGCCGTCTGATTTAAACAATTTTGAAAAAAAAGATTGAGAATAACAAGGGATCGAAACAACACAAAAAGCAAGGCAGAATAGCATCAGACTCATTTTTTGATAGTTTTCAAGATAGATTTTTACGTTTTTCATCAAATTTTAAGATAGTCGTTTTTATAACGATAAATGGTTAGGATTTATGTTATGGTAATGAGTAAATGGTCGGAAAGAGTTTCTAAGTTATTAAGCGCTCTGACTCGCACTCACATTCAACCACTTGAAACTTAATAACTTATATCCCCATTCGTTTTCTTAATTCCATAATATGAGCCGTATGATGTTTTCCGTGCCATGAATACATTCCCGTAACCATCCGTAAAGTGTTCAAATGCTTGGTTTCAGGATGTATGAATTGGTGATTAAATTGTTCATCGGTCATTGATTTTAACAACATAATCCAACGTTTGTGCATAACCTCCAACATCGTTAAGGACCATTCGATGGGAGCATTTTTACCGTCTTCCAATTCTGCCCATAATTGTTCTTCGTAAGGTTTTATCGTTGGATTGTGTTCCGTTAAAGCCAATTTAAAACGAATAAAAGCATTGGCATGAGAATCTGCCACATGATTGACGGTTTGTCTAACTGTCCAACCACTTGGACGATACGGCAGTAATAATTGTTCCTCCGTTAAACCTTCAACCGCTTTTTGAAGTAATTCTGGAAGATTTTCAATGTCAGTAATCCAACCCGAAAGCATTTCTGGGGTTATTTCTAAGGGCTTTTGAAAAGTGCCGATGGGATAGCGAAGTTGTTGTAAAATTGATTCTTGCATGATAACGGAAGTTTGCGATTTCTTGATTTAGCACAAATTAAAAAAGAAAATTCTTAAAAGTAAATTTCATTCAATAATTAAGTGAATACTCTCCGTGAGCATAATTGCTTAAAACATATCAAAAAATGTTCGAAACATTATTTGCTAAAAATATAACTTCATTAATCTTTTTTGAAAATTTATCCATAAAGTGAAAAGTATAATTAGGAAAGTTATATTTTATATGTGAAATAATTTTATCTTTGTTCTGTATTTAAAACAATCTGAATATAAACGGTGCAAACATTCATCTTTTGCTGTGTTGCATAATCATATTGAAGTTTTGTTTAAAATGTCTCCTCTTTTTCATAACTATTTAACAGTGACCCACGAAGCTCCAAAGAAATTTGGGGCTTTCGTTTTTTATTTCCCTCCAATTTTAAAGGCATCATTTTTGAAAATTTTAATGAACTAAGTAAGGATTATTTAAAACCATAAAAATTAGGTGAAAGTCAAACTGCTAATTTTTTTGAGTACTATCTTCTTGTGAAGAGAGCCACAGAGAAATTAGGGAGAACCACAGAGAAAAAATATCTACGTTTCTCTTACTTTCTCTAAAACTCTGTGGTTCTCATTTTAAAACTCTGTGGCTCTCTGTGTAACCTCAATCCCTCAAAATTTGTATAGAACTAACAACATATAATTTCAGTTAAACATAAAAAGAATTAATACAAAACAACTGAAAAACTAATGGAAAGATTTAAAGGAAAAGTTGCCCTCATTACGGGCGGAGGTCGTGGCATCGGGCGAGCAATATGCGTTCGTTTCGCTCAGGAAGGAGCAAATATCGTTTTTACAGGCCGAAATAACGATGAAAATGTGGCAGAAACCATTCGTCAAGTGGAAGCAACGGGAGCAAAAGCACATTTCATTCAATCGGATATTTCGCAAGTGCCAGCCGTTTTTGCCATGATGAAAGAGACACTTGACACCTTCGGACAAGTTGATATTTTGGTCAATAATGCAGGAATTGAAATCAACGCTCCGTTTTGGGAAGTTGAGGAAAAAGACTACGATGCCGTGATGAATACTAATCTGAAAGGAATGTTTTTCTTGACCCAAGCCTTTGTCAGATTTGTGAAAGAAAACAATCGAACAGGCGTAATTATCAACAATAGTTCGGTACATGAAGAATTACCTTTTCCGAATTTTACGCCTTATTGTGCCAGCAAAGGCGGAATGCAAATGGTAATGCGAAACTTAGCAGTAGAATTAGCTCCTTTGGGAATCAGAATCAACAATGTTGCACCAGGAGCCATAAAAACGCCCATGAATGCTAAAATTTTAAGCGACCCTGCATTGTTGGCAACCCTCAAAAATAACATTTCCCTCGCACGTTTGGGCGAACCAGAAGATGTAGCGGGCGTGGTTGCTTTCTTAGCTTCGGACGATGCCAAATATGTAACGGGTTCAACGTATTATGTAGATGGCGGATTGACTTTTCATTATACGGAACAGTAGACTTTACTATTGCATAACTTTCAAAAGGTTCAGCTTTTTCGTAAATTGCTGAACCTTTTTTTTTAACAAAAGCATGGTTAAAGAAATTAAAATACAAAATTATAAATCCGTACAAGACCTCACCCTTGAATTAGGGGGTATTTACTATGCTGATAATATCAAATCAAAAAGTAATAACTGTGATTTTAAACTGCACGAAAAGGCAGGTAAATTTGAAAAAAATCCAATGATTACGATAAAATTTCGAGAGAATATCGTGAATCAAAAACTTTGTTAAGATTATATCAAGAAAATCCAAGCCTAAAAATATTCGTAGAATCAATCTTAGCAAAAAAAATCACCACATGATTTATACAGAAGAAACTATTAAAGAATTTCAGAGACAAAATCGCTTGAAATTTACTGAAAATAAAAAATTCTTTGAGCGACTCAAAAATAAAAAAATCAAGAATTTAGACCAAGAATTTCACATAAAACATGAGGAAGTTTTTGACGAAGTTGATTGCTTGAAATGTGCTAATTGTTGCAAGACAACCAGTCCAATTTTCAAAGATGTGGACATTGATAGAATCTCAAAACACCTCAGAATTCGTCCTTCGGAACTTGTAAAACAACATTTACATTTGGATTCTGACGGTGATTATGTCCTCAATTCATCGCCTTGCACGTTTTTGGGATTGGATAATTATTGTTCCATCTATGACCATCGCCCAAAAGCCTGCCGTGAATATCCTCATACCGACCGAAAGAACATGGCAGGAATTTTACCTTTGACATTGGAGAATTCGCAAGTGTGTCCAGCGGTTTTTGAAATGGTTGAACAACTCAAAAGTGCGGGATTGGGGGGGAAGCATGAAAGTGTGATGTGATTTTGGAAAGGTTCAACATAAAATGTGATGTTTTGAAAAATATATACTAATTTTGAATGTTGATTACCTTCAATCCACAATTATAAAAATAACGCATAACTGAATGGCAACTGAGTATTTAGGTATTGATATTGGCGGAACAAACGTCAAAATGGGAATCGTAAATTCTGAGACGGGGCAACTCTCTAATTTTTATAGTCATGATACCGAAAGCTGGCGTAAATCAGGGCATTTTGAAGAACGTCTGGGCGATGCAATTTCTTTGCAACTTATTGATAATAAAGAGATTACGAAAGTTGGAATTGGTTTGCCAGGTATGATTAATTTAGCCAGAACAGTACCAATCGAAATTACGGCAATTCCTGAATTGAACAACGTTCCGATGGTTGATATTCTAAAAAAACGTTTTCCAAATGTTGAATTTTATTTAGAAAATGATGCCAATGCAGCGGCTTTGGGTGAATTTTATTTTGGAGAAGAACGCATCCAAGAAAGCTATATTTTCATAACCTTGGGTACGGGCGTTGGTGGTGCTGCCATTATCGGCAAGAAAGTATTCACGGGTGGACGAGGAAACGCTATGGAACCTGGACATACACCATCAGCCAATGGAAAAGTTTTAGAAAGAAATATCGGTAAAAATGAGTTATTGGATATGGCAAATGCTATGCGTAAGACTTATACAGAAAAAACACAATTGCCTGATGATGAGACCATTAGTACAACAGGATTAGTAGCAGCGGCTTCGGAAGGAGATGAATTAGCACTCCAAATATTTGAAAAAGTAGGAGAATTATTAGGTGAAAATCTTTGCCATTTAATTGCCATTCTTGACATTAACCATATTTTAGTGGGAGGAGGACTTTCTGCCTCTTTTGAATTTATTTTGCCTGCTATGAAAGCGAAATTTGCTCATTGGCTTACCAAATATCACGCTGATGGATTAAATATTACTCGTGCAACTTTGGGCAACGATGCTGGACTTTTAGGAGCGGCTTCCTTATGTTTTTAGTAAAATTCTTATAATAATTAACACAATTCTTTTCATAGAAACTTGGAAGCAAAAATACTTTGATAATCTAATAATTATCATCATCTTTGCACCGTTTTTCTAACCAAAATTCGTTCTTAAAATGGCAGACATTGCAGAAAAAGTAAAGAGCATTATCGTCGAGAAATTGGGCGTTGACGCAGCAGAAGTTACAACAGAGGCTTCATTCACAAATGATTTGGGTGCAGACTCATTGGATACAGTAGAATTAATCATGGAATTTGAAAAGGAATTCAACGTTTCTATTCCAGATGATCAAGCCGAAAATATCCAAACAGTTGGTCAGGCAATTACATATCTTGAAGAAAACGCTAAGTAATTGAACTTCTTTATGTGCTAATTTGAAAATAAAATGATGGTTCTTCCTGAACGATTTTTTTATGACAGATTAGCACATTTTTATTGATTTTCAGATTAATTTGTTCAAATTTGATGATTATCTATTACTATAACCGTGAATTTGCTAAAAATGAAGAGTTTTAAAAGAGTTGTTGTTACAGGTATTGGTGCTTTGACACCCATTGGAAATACTGCTCCTGAATTTTGGGAGGGATTAAAAAATGGCGTGAGTGGTTGCGACTATATCACAAAATTTGATGCCGAAAAATTCCGTACTCGTTTTGCTTGTGAGTTAAAAAACTTTGATATTACCCAATTTATTCCAGTAAAAGATGCCCGCAGAATGGACCAATTCACGCAGTATGGCATTGTTGCCTCTGACGAAGCCATTAAAGATTCGGGACTTGATTTGGAAACTATTGATAAAAATAAAGTGGGTGTAATCTGGGGTTCGGGAATTGGTGGTTTAAAAACCTTTGAAGATGAAGTTTTATACTTCGGAAAAGGGGACGGAACGCCAAAATTCAATCCCTTCTTCATACCCAAAATGATTGCAGATTCAGCACCAGGTAACATTTCAATTCGTCATGGATTTCGTGGGGTGAATTATGCAACCGTTTCAGCTTGTTCATCCGCTAATAACGCCATTATTGATGCTTTCAATTATATCCGCTTGGGGAGATTGAATGTTTGCGTAACGGGAGGTTCAGAAGCCGCCGTAACTATTGCCAGCGTGGGTGGATTTACTGCCATGCGTGCCATGTCGGAGCGTAATGATGACCCAAAAACAGCCTCACGTCCTTACGATAAAGACCGTGATGGTTTTGTGGTAGGAGAAGGTGCTGGTTCTCTGGTTTTGGAAGAATACGAATACGCAAAAGCCCGTGGAGCAAAAATTTATTGTGAATTGATTGGCGGAGGTTTTTCTTCGGATGCCTACCACATTACTGCCCCACATCCAGACGGTTTAGGGGCATTGTTGTCCATGCGAGATGCTTTGGATGATGCAGGAATCAAGCCCGAAGAAGTGGATTATATTAATACTCACGGCACTTCAACGCCATTGGGCGACCCACAAGAATTGAAAGCTATCGTTGATTGTTTTGGCAATCATGCTTATAAATTGAACATCAGTTCAACTAAATCCATGACTGGACATTTGTTGGGTGGTGCGGGTGCGGTTGAGGCGGTTGCTTGTATTTTGGCAATGCAAAATAATTTAGTGCCACCAACCATTAATCATTTCACCGACGACCCCGAAGTGGATAACGCACTTAATTTGACACTAAACACAGCTCAACCTCGTGAAATCAAAGTTGCCCTAAGCAATGGCTTTGGTTTCGGAGGACATAATGCTACCGTAATTTTTAGGAAAATCTAAATCAATTAACAATTACCAATTAACAGTTACGAATTAATAATTATCAGTCGGGACGGCGTTCCGTTATCAATTTTTCCTTGTTACTTTCAAATATTTTGAGATTAATAATTGTTGACTGATAGCTTTTTTCGGATAACTGACATTGTTAATTGTTAATTGTCAATTGACAAATATGCTTTCACCCATACTCGAATTTTTTTCCAGCGACCCCAAAGATAAAAAGCTAAAAAATGCCATCGAACACATTATAGGCAAAAGTCCGTCTAATCTTACCCTCTACCGTTTGGCTTTCATGCACGCCTCGGTTTCGAAAGAAACAGTCTCTAAAAGTTACAGGGAATCGAACGAACGCCTCGAATTTTTGGGAGATGCAGTCTTGGGAATGATTACGGCAGAATATTTATTCAAGAAATTTCCCTTTAAAGACGAAGGTTTTTTAACCGAAATCCGTTCGAGAATGGTGAGTCGTGAATCGCTGAATGTGGTTGCTCGCAAGATGGGAATTGATAAATTGGTGGAATACGATGGAAACCGTAAAACCGTTCTCACCCGCACATCCATGTATGGTGATGCCTTTGAGGCATTAATGGGAGCCGTTTATTTAGACAAAGGTTTTCGGTTTACTCGCTCATTCATTATCAAGAAAATTTTGACGCAACATTTTGATATTGATACAGTTGTGTCGAATAATCCCAATTTCAAATCTCTTATTATTGAGTGGGCTCAGAAAGAAGGAAAAGCGATTCGATTTGATATTGTGGAAGAAGGAGCGAAACACAACAAAGAATTTACGGCAACGATTTATGTAGCGGATGAAGAATTCTCGATAGGACAAGGATATTCCAAAAAGAAAGCCGAACAAACGGCGGCGATGAAGGCTTGTGAGAAGATGGAGTTGAGTTAAGGAAATATTTATTTTTAACTTGAAAAAGCCTCTCATTTTTAAAATGAGAGGCTTTTTCAAGTTAGGTCATTTTTAGGTTTGAACCACCAAATTTATTGAGCAAGATTTGAAAAAGAGTACGCATTAAATAAGTACATTCTTCCAGTTTTTTTATGTCTTTTCATTTTCTGGTTAATTTCTTCGTATTTTTAAGGCTTAATTTACGACATACCACATGAAATTACTTCTTGCAATCCTCCTATTTTTAGCAATTCCTTTGAGCATGCTTGCTCAAAATAATCAAAATCTTTTAGCATCATTTTTGAAGATTCAGACTGATAGCGTTCGGTTTGATAGTTTGATGCGTTTGGGGAATCGGTTGGAATTTGATGATAGAAATGTGAGTCTTCGTTGTTATCAGGAATTATTGAAAATTGCTCAGAAATTAGATGATAGAAGTCGTATTGCCAGAGCTTTATATCTTTTGGGTTGCGAAGAACAAGTTTTTGAACGGTACGCTTCGTCAATTAAATATCTTCAACAATCTTATCAATTGTATGATGAGTTAAAAATGTATAAAAAAGCAATAAAATGCACTAATAAAATCGCCCAAGTTTTGGATACTCAGCAGGATTACGATTCAGCTTTAAAATACTTTAAAAAGACCTTAGAACTATCGCAGAAATTCGATTATCCTGAATATGAAGCCTATTCTTATGTAAGTATTGGGAATATCGAAAATGATTATTTAGGTAAATATCAAAGTGCCTTGGAGA
>JAYVRF010000143.1:0-22946 GCA_043756925.1 Arcicella sp.
AAGGCGTGCCGCCGCCGAAATAAATGGTCTCTAAATTTTTATCTTGAAGATAATCTTTTTGCAAGAAAATTTCATGGCAAATCGCCCGCACAATTTCAGTCTTAGCTTTCAATGAAGTGCTAAAATGAAAGTCACAATAATGACAAGCCTGACGGCAAAAGGGTATGTGGAGGTACAGGTGCATTATTCAGGAAGAAAAGTCAAATAACTCAAATCATCTTCCCTAAACATCTCATTGGCAAGGTCTTGGAGTTGCGGGGCGGTCACGACTTTTATTTGGATGAAAAGCTCCTCCAAGCTGTCAATCTTGTTCATATCTAACAAACTTTTTGCCATCATCAACATAAAACTCATGTTACCTTCTTCCGACATCGCCATTTGTCCCATCAATTGGTCTTTGGTATTTTGTAGTTGTGTTTTTGTTAATTGTATTTCTCTGAATTTTCGTAACTCATTCAAAATTAATGAATTAACTTTATTAAGTCGCTTTGCTTCCGTGGCATAACTTATTCCCCAGAAACCCGTATCAATAAACGGTGTATATCCCGCATCAATGGAATAAACTAATCCATTACGTTCTCTGACGGCTAAATTCAAGCGTGAATTCATGCCAAAACCACCCAATAAATTTACTAACATAAAAAACGGTAAACGGTTTTTGTCCGTGAGTGAATAAGCCGTGCGACCAATGGCAACGTGTGCCTGAGAAATAGGTTTGGTAATATTTTGAATTTGAGGTACATAAACACTTGGTACAACTCTCACTAAATCAGAACTTTTTGGGGGAATATCTTTAAAGAATTTATCAGCAAATTGTACTACTTTTTTGAAAGGAATATTACCGATTGAAGAAAAAATAACTCGTTCTGTATCAAGGTTTTCGGTAATAAAATTCAATAAATCTTCTCTTGTAAAATTGGAGATACTCTCCTGATTGCCGAGCGTATTTTTCCCTAATTGATGATTGGCAAAAATTATTTCATCAAAATCATCTTGAATAGCATCTTCGGGCGAGTCATAATACATCGCCATTTCTTCCAAAATGACACCACGTTCACGTTCAACTTGCTTTTCGGGGAAGGTCGAACGAAAAGTAATGTCCACCAAAAGTTCCAAGGCACGCTCGTAATGTGGCGTGAGAACGGAGGCATGAAAACAGATTTTTTCTTTGGTGGTATAAGCATTCAATTCACCTCCAACAATCTCTAAACGGTTGATAATCTGTAAGGATGAGCGTTTTTGAGTGCCTTTAAAAGCCATGTGTTCCCAAAAATGAGCAAGCCCCTGTTGGTGTGGTTTTTCGTCACGGCTCCCCATATCGAGCATAATTCCGATGTGTGAAATAGAGGTATGCGTAACTTGCCGATGTACGACTCGAATGCCGTTGGGCAAAGTATGATGATTGATTGATTCCAAGTATAAATTATTGAGTATTGAATTGTTAATTTGTTGTATGGTGTTTCACTACAAATTTAACTAATTTTACAGCTGAATGATTCAAATGATACAAAATGAAAATAGGTTTCGATGCTAAACGGGCATTTTATAACAATACTGGTTTAGGAAATTACAGTCGTTTTGTGATGGAAGGATTATTGAAATATTTTCCTCAAAATACATATTTTGCGTATTCACCTAAATCATCAATTAGAGAAATTGGAATCGATGGTATATATCCTAAAAATAAATTTCTATGGCGTAGTTGGCTGATTAAGAATGACTTACAAAGGGACGGAATCCAAATTTATCACGGATTAAGTAACGAATTGCCCTTCGGGAAAATGCCTTCGGGAATCAAAACCGTTGTGACGATTCATGATTTAATCTTTGAAAGATACCCTAAACTCTATCCTTTTGTTGATAAATTAATCTACAAAATTAAATTCAGAGAAGCCTGTCAAAAGGCTGATGCCGTAGTGGCAGTAAGTGAACAAACCAAGCGAGATATTATTGATTTCTACGGAATTAATCCAGAAAAAATCCACGTTATTTATCAAGATTGTGATGTGGCTTTTCAGGAAAAATGGAGTGCTGAACAGCTTGAAAACGTTAAAGCAAAATACGAAATTAAGCATAAATATATCCTTTCGGTCGGTACAATTATTGAGCGAAAAAATCAACTAACTTTGGTAAAAGCCTTCCATAAATTGGGTTTAAGTAACTATGAATTGGTTTTAGTAGGAGGGAAGTCAGTTTACCAAAATCAGATAGAATTTTACATTCAAAAACATTATTTGAGAAATGTCAAGATATTAAACCAAGTCCCATTTCAAGATTTACCAGCCCTTTATCAAGGCTCAGAACTGTTTGTTTATCCATCATTTTTTGAAGGTTTTGGCATTCCCATTGTGGAGGCATTGCATTCGGGTGTACCTGTGGTGGCGGCAACGGGTTCGTGTTTGGAAGAGGCTGGGGGCGAAGGAGCTTTATACGCTAATCCGTTGGATATGAATGATTTAGCAGATAAAATGTTGCAGATATTAGTTAATAAAGATTTGCAAAAACAATTAGTTGAGGCGGGGCAAAAGCACGTTAAACAATTTTCTGCAGAGCGAGTTGCGAGGCAATTAGATGAATTGTATCAAAAAATGTAACACAGATTTTCAACAAACAATCATGGATTTTTTACCAAAAAACATCAACGATTATTCCGAAAATCATACTTCGCCCGAAGATGATTTATTGGCACGGCTCAATCGTGAAACGCACGCTAAAATACTAAATTCCAGAATGTTATCGGGTCATTTGCAAGGACGTATTTTGGCAATGTTTTCGCAAATGATGAGACCAGAACGCATCCTCGAGATTGGAACTTATACAGGATATTCGGCTCTCTGTTTGGCAGAAGGATTGGCTGAAAATGGTAAAATTATTACCATTGACGTAAACCAAGAATTGGAAACTTTTACTCGGCGATTTTTTAATAAATCAAATTATTCAGAAAAAATAGATTACCGCATTGGCGATGCGGGCGAGATTATTCCAACGCTTACCGAAACTTTCGATTTAGTTTTTATTGATGCTGATAAAATGAATTATCAAAAATACTATGATTTAGTTTTTAATAAAGTGAGAGTTGGAGGGTATATTATTTCGGACAATGTGCTTTGGAGTGGAAAAGTTGCTGATGTTCAAGGAGATAAGAAAATAGATAAGGACACTGAAAACCTGATAAATTTCAATAAAGTGTGCCATGATGACCCCAGAACGGAAAATATTTTAATGCCAATTCGTGATGGATTGATGATTTCGAGGGTACTTTGAAAGAAAATGATTATGCTACGGGTTTATTCGCAGCCTATTGTCTCAGAAATTTTCATTTAAGCCAAAAGAAAAACCCTTTGAGCCGCCTTGCCCGATTCCGTAATCAATGGTTAAATTAGTTTTGGCGTGTTTGTTCAATTTTACCCGTAAACCCGCACCGTAGGCAATGTTTATCTTCTCGAATTTATTGGTAATTGGTTCGGAAAATGAGGCGAGATTTGTGAAAATTACGCCCCCTAAAAAGCGTTTCTTTGTGATATTAAAGCGATATTCAGTTTCAAAATAGAGCGAATTTCTTCCTCTAAATCTTCCCTCAACGTATCCTCTGCCCGATGAGTTATTTATGTCCCAGCCCGTACTTGGCAGATCAAAATAAGGTGGAGTTCCTCCCAAAGTCAAAACATTGTACGTCCAGAAAGCCAAAATATTGCCTGATTTTCTGGATAATGGAACGAAATATCTTAAATCTGTGGTGATAGATTGCCAATTGTTATCGCTGTTCAAAGCCTGCAAATTTGCCCTTAATTGCACATTCGCATACGCACCCTCTGATGGATTATTACTGTTTAAACGACTGTCATACTGAAAATTAGCGGTTAGTCCCGATGATTTTGAAGATTCTTGATAACCATATTTTTGCAAATCAGTTTCTGTAATTTCTGGATTATTAGTCTGTGAAATGTTTTTATGAATGTCCAAATTATATCCCAAACCAATGAATGAATTTTTTCCAATTTCTCGCATAATTACCTCGTAGATCCTTATCAACGTGTAGTTTACATTATTAAGGTTTTCTAAATTTGTTTTGCTTCCTAATCCGTAGGTAAAATTAGGATATTTGTAGTATCGGAAGTCGCCAAGAAGATTATATTTTTCGTTATTTAACCAAATATTTGATTGGAGAGTATTGAGGAATTGCTTATTTTGGGTGTACATATTCAACATGGAAATTGTCGAAATCTTAGCTCCATTACCTCTGTGCGTATAAAATGACAAACTATTAACAACACCAATCAAGAAACCTGATACCAAAGAGTAACCTGGATAAGCTACGGGTGTGTAGAAAGGTCCGAGGGATTTTTTCATAGTAGAATCTTCTTTCGCAATAGATTTTTTACTGGAATCACTTTCGGCTATTTCTTTTTTCGTAAAAATCTTTCTTATATAATCCTTAATGTCCACCTGTTTTGACACATCATTGACAATACTCATTGAATCTACCTTTGAATCTTGTCCAAGAATTCGGGTAGTTTTAATGGAGAACAAAGCGATTATGAGGATCAGCGTAGTTTTAAAATTCAATTTATTAGCACATTTGGAGTGATGAAACTTCATCACTCCAAACACTAAAAATAGTGTGCCATGCGGACGGTTTAATCATTTATCCAATCATGATAAATAATTAAACCGTATAATACGTGTTCAAACGTTTACGCAACAATCGCGCGATTCCAAATCATTGGGTCAGGCTGGATGAAACTCAACGAACCGTTCTTGTCCTCAGCCATCAATACCATTCCCTCCGATTCCATGCCCATCATTTTTCTTGCAGCAAGATTTGCCAAGAACGTAACTTGTTGATTTACAATATTTTCTGGCTGAAAATGCTCACCAATGCCGCTCAAAATGATACGTTCTTTTAAGCCGTCATTAATCGTTAACTTCAATAATTTTTTACTTTTTGCTACTTTCTCCGCTGCAACAATTGTCCCGATTCTAATATCAATTTTTGAGAAATCATCGTAATGAATTTCCTCTTTGATGGGCGTTACAACCTTTCCTTCCAACAAATTTTGCTGTTTGGCATTTTCCAATTTTCTAACTTGGGCGGCAACGGTTTCTTCTTCCACTTTTTCAAATAATAAACCAATATTTGTAATGTTTTGACCTTCTGATAATAAATCTGCCCGACCAGCGTCTGACCAGCTTAATTGATTAATATTTAGAATATTACGTAATTTTTCAGCCGTAAAAGGCATGAAAGGTTCGCATAATAAAGAAAGGTTTGCGGCAATTTGTAAGCCTATATTTAAAATCGTTCCTGTTCTTTCAGTATCTGTTTTGATAACCTTCCAGGGTTCGGTATCTGCCAAATATTTATTCCCTAAACGAGCCACATCCATCATTAAAGCCAAGGCTTCACGAAGTTTAAAATTGGCAATGGCATCCCCAATTTTTGTGGGAAGTTCGGTCAATGTTGCTAAGGTCTGACGGTCAAAATCGGTTAATTCTCCTTGTTTTGGCACTTTGGATTCAAAATTCTTTTCCGTTAAAATTATAGCTCGGTTTACAAAGTTCCCAAAAATACCCACCAATTCTGAATTATTACGAGTCTGAAAATCTGCCCACGTAAAATCGGCATCCTTGGTTTCGGGGGCAGATGCTGCCAAAACGTAACGCAAAATATCTTGCTTGCCTTCAAATTCACGGAGGTACTCATGCAACCATACCGCCCAATTTCGTGAAGTTGAAATTTTATCACCTTCCAAATTCATGAATTCATTGGCTGGCACGTTGTCGGCAACGATGAAACGCCCGTCTGCCATGCACATTGCGGGGAAAATGAGGCAGTGAAAAACGATGTTATCTTTACCAATAAAATTGACTAAACGAGTTTCGGGGTCTTTCCAATACAGTTCCCATTGTTCGGTTAATTCCTTGGTCATAGAGATGTAACCAATCGGAGCATCGAACCAAACGTACATCACTTTTCCTTCCGTATCGGGCAATGGAACTTTGATTCCCCAGTCCAAATCACGGGTCATGGCACGAGGTTTCAAGCCATCATTCAACCAAGATTTTACTTGCCCTAAAACGTTAGTTTTCCACTCTGGATGGCTTTCAACGTACTTTTCGAGCATTGGTTGCATTTTATCTAAAGGCAAATACCAGTTTTTGGTTGCCTTTTTTACAGGTATTTCCCCACTCAAAGTTGAACGTGGATTAATCAATTCTTCGGGAGACAGTGTTGAACCGCAACGCTCGCATTGGTCACCGTATGCGTTCTCATTTCCACATCTTGGACAAGTTCCGATGATGTAGCGGTCAGCTAAAAAAGTCTTATTTTTTTCGTCGTAATATTGTTCCGTAGTCTCCTCCACGAATTGCCCTTTGTCGTAAATATTCTTAAAAATATCCTGCGACATCTCGTGGTGAACTTTGTTGGAAGTTCGTGAATAAATATCAAACGAAATTCCAAATTCCTCGAAAGAATCTTTGATGATTCTGTAATACTTATCAACGACTTCCTGTGGCGTTACGCCTTCTTTTTTGGCTTTAATCGTAATGGGTACACCGTGTTCATCCGTTCCAGAAATGAACTTAACGTCTTGACCAGACGAACGCAAATAACGTACGTAAATGTCCGCAGGGAGATAACAGCCCGCAATATGTCCAATATGAATGGGGCCGTTAGCATAAATTAAGGCAGCGGTAACGGTGGTTCTTTTGAATTTTGTCATTATTTATTTTATTGTCTATCCTTCACTTCCTCCAATAATTCTTGATACCAAGCCTCTCCATATTTCCGAATCAATGGCTCTTTCAAAAATTTATAAACTTCAATACCCAAATTTGCTCCGTGCGTACAAGCATCCGAGCAAATATGCCAACGGTCGTAATTAAGGGCATCATAATGGTCATATTTTGTAATTCTAATGGGATATAAATGACACGAAATCGGTTTTTTCCACGAGATTTTACCAGCTAAATAGGCTTGTTCAATACCACATTTTAGCATCTTATTCTTATCATAAATGGCATAAGCACACTCACGACCTTCAATTACGGGTGTAGAATAATCGCCTTCCCAATCTTTTACGTAAACGCCTTCCTTCTCAATGGTTTGTCTGCCAATTTCTGAAAGATACGGTTTTACGTCCTCATAAATTTGTTCCATAATTGGTAATTCATCATCGTTCAAGGGAGCTCCCAAATCTCCTTCAACGCAACACGCTCCTTTACATTTAAGCAGGTCGCAGACGAAAAATTTATCCATTATGTCGTCACTGATGACGGTATTTTCAATTAATATCATACTTTTAGAGTAAGCAGTTTCAATTGGTAGTACGCAATAAAAAAATGTTCAAATTTGGTTTCATGTTGAAGTGATTTTTGTATTTCTTGTTACCTAATATTCTATTGCTTAGCAATTCATGTTTTGATTTATTTTACTTCTCCAGCTACCGCAAACTCATTTTAATTAATATTTATAACAAAATTACGTTAAATCTCATAGTTTTTAACGACTTGGCATTTTTATTGATTAACCTTTTGAAAGTCTGAGGTTTGTCAAAATTCGTACCAGTAAATTTTATCCAAATTTTTATTTATTTTTGTACTGCACTATTTAAAAAAAACCTACAGATTTAGACGAAGATTGAATGAGTTAATAAGTTTTAAGTTATCAAGCTGCTGAATTTAACAACTCACAACTTAACAACTCACAACTTCAAATCACCCACAAAATATTCCTTATTATATGAAAAAGTGTCTTTCTCTGTTGTTGATAGTAATAATTGTCTGTGCAGAAATCTCGGCTCAGAATCTTCCCAATAGTATATTTGTGGGTTCTGTGAATGTGAAAATTGATGGAGATGCACGTTCAATTATCGAAAGAGAAATTGATAATTTAAACGCCAATCCAAAATACCTTAATTCACTCGTTACCAAAATGAACCTTTATTTTCCCATAATCGAAAAGGTTCTGGCGGAGGAAGGTGTGCCTGACGAGTTCAAATATTTGTGCGTTCAAGAAAGTGCGTTTAATGCAGAAGCTGTTTCTACGTCAAATGCAGTGGGTTTTTGGCAATTTAAACGAGAGACTGCCCAAGAAGTTGGAATGCGAGTTGATGGCGTGGTTGATGAACGCAAGCACATTGCCGCCGCCACAAAAGGAGCAGCAGTTTATTTGTCAAGGAGTAATTTAGTGCTGAAAAACTGGATTTCTACTTTGCTTTCCTATCGTTTGGGTTTGGGGGCTGTCCGCAGAATGGCGGATAATGATTGGGCTTATAAAAATGAAATAACGGTTAATTCATCCACTGACTGGTACGTGTTAAGATTTTTGGCTTACCGTCATTTTTTGGAAAAAAAGTATAATCAATCTAAAAGCACTCCTAACGCCAATTATCTTTTTGAGTACAATAACAGTCGTGGAAAAAATTTGGTGGATATTGCCCAAGAATTGGAGGTGCCTTTGTCGGATGTGGTCGTGAATAATGTTTGGTTGAGGTCGTCGTCCGTTCCCTATGATAAGGATTATATTGTGTATTTGCCAGTGAGTAATCAGCAATATTTAGACTTGAAAATTAAAAATAATCAAAAAAAGTTTTCGGAAGAACAAGTATCTGTAAATCAGGATATTGGCTTTCCAGTTTTGGTTAAATTAACGGAATTATCGACTGATAATGAAGCTATTTTTTATGAAATTAACGGTAAAAAAGGTATTCTTGCTCAGCAAGGAGACACGCCTAAAAGTATTGCTACAAGGGCAGGAATCAACTTAAAACGTTTTTTGAAATTCAACGATATTGACGAAAACGATAGAATTACGCCAAATGAGGTTTATTATTTAAAGAAAAAAGACCGACGTGCTGTGGTGGCGTATCATACCGTTTTGGGCTATGAAACGCTCTGGAAAATCTCACAAATGTACGGAATGCAGATGGAGGATTTGATGGCAAAAAACCGCATTACGCAGGTACAAAGGTTGAAAAAAGGCCGTTTATTGTGGTTGATTGAAACCCGTCCAGAAGGGCAAAGTATTGAGTATGTGCAATTTCCCGAAGATAAAAAGATCATCGCCATGGAGAACCCGTCAATCATCACGCCAAAGCCTCGCCAACCCAACGGTCAGTCCGTGAGAAAACCAGTGGCTGTTCCGCAAAATACAACACCAGAAGTAACGATTTTTGAAACCAAATTTGACCAAAATGTGGGTATAGCTTCAACTAATCCTGTTATTACGAAAACGATTCCATCTACTACGACTATCACGACAACTACTTATCCGGCTACGACCACTGTCAATCAACCCGTAGACAAACCTATTTCAACCACGGTTTACAGTCCGCCAATGGTTACGAGTATGTCCTCAAATTCGAGTAATAAAATCGTAAAAAATCATACGGTTGAGCCTAAGCAAACCTTTTTCAGTATTTCCAGAATGTATAATATGTCAGTGGATGAATTGTATAATTTGAATGATATGTATTCGGGTACTCCGTTGAGAATTGGACAAAATATTAGGGTTTATCAGTCGAGTAGTACGCCCGTAACGGGAGCGGTGAAAGTGGGTGAAGGGGTTACGGAAATTTATACGTATCCCGCTGAAAATCAGCCACCTTCATCAAATTTAATGACTACGGTAATTAGAGAAGTAACAACTTATCCATCTGAAAATTTGGGAGTTGCTTCTACAACCTCAACGCCCGTTGCGATTCCAAGTAGCAATAATTCAACGACGATTTATCAGCCAACGCCACCACCGACATCTACGATTTCTAATAATAGTTCAACGGCGGTTTATCAGCCAACGCCGCCACCCGCAACCATAAATAAGCCTTTCACGCCCGCCCCAGCGAATACGAAACCAAACTATAAAATTATTCATACCATTCAAGCGGGGGAAACGATTTATAGAGTTTCAAAGATTCATAACGTGACGGTTGAGAATCTAAAACAGTGGAATAACTTAACTGAAAATACGATTGAAATTGGGCAAGAATTGATGATTATGGGAGGTGTTACGAAGCCAACAGTTTACGCACAACCCACGACAACGTATAGCAGTACAACGGTTTCTTCAAGTAGCAGAAGTAATAACAATAATATCCAATATCATACGCTACAAGCAGGAGAGACAGTTTTCAGGGTTTCAAAATTGTATGGCGTAACGGTGGATGCACTTGTGAGATGGAATAATATTAAGGGTTTTGCGGTGAGTGTTGGGCAAAGGTTGGTGGTCAAGAAGTAAATAAATTAAGAATATTTATATTTTAAAATTTTAACAAAATGACACCATGAAAATGTAAAATATTCAAGATTTTAGCATTACGTTTTTATGATGATTGGTGTTTCCTTTTTGGCAGAAGAATCCCACTTTCAAATACCGAAAGGATACATTTATTTCTCAATGGCATTCGCCTTTTTGATTGACGTAATTCAAATCAAGACGGTTAAACACAAATAAATTAATTGTAATTGTTTGTGAATCAGGTTATTATAGATTTATGATTTTAAGATTAGAAAATTAATGAAGAGATTTTTTAATACTTTAGTATCGTCAAATGTTTTTATGCTTAAAATTTTGAATTAGGGAGTTGGAATATTATAAATTTAAAACACAATATTGATGAAAATGGAGTGTATTTGGTAAAGAACAGATACGGTTATTAAAACAAACGATTGATAGCCAAAAGTAAACAATTGAATCCCAGCAATTAACCATTGAAACATTATTAAATTGGATAGAAGAATTAAAATCTAAATAGTTAAATGTCCCTACGACTTAGATTTTGACTCATTCCCTCATCATCTCCTGCAAAGCCCTTTCAATTTCCTTGACCTTGTCATCATCCCCCACTTTTTCAAAAGCCAACGTCAAATTTCTTAGTACCCTTCTGATTATATCCAAATTATTGCAAGGCTGGTAAAAAATCTCATTTTGTGGAAAATTATATTGAGCAATGTAATTATCAATATCCACCCGACTGAAAACTAATCCACGATTAAAGACATTAATATAAAACTGCATATTCCCCGATTTATAGGTCAGGATGAATAAATTAGGCAGATTCACGCCCCAAATTGGTAAGTTTAGTTTTTGAGCAACTAATAAATAAATCACACAGAGCGAAATTGGATTTCCTTTTTTTAGGTCAATCACAATATTCAACATAGAGTTTGAAGCTGAATGAAAATGTTTGGTATTTGCACCAAATTTTAACTTCCCAAAAATCACTGAATTTAAGGTTTTTATTTGATCCATTGGATGCATTCCATCTCTGATTTCAAGCCAAACTTCGTAGTAAATTTGCTCGACATCCTGACGAAGTTTTTCTATGGAAAGTTCTGGATATTGATACGTCGCAATTGCCCACATTCCTTCCAAAAGGTCTTCTGAGCCAGTATTTCGCCAGTTCAAAAGTCTATCGTAGAAGGCATTATACTGCAAATCATGGATTAAATCTTCTAATTTTTTCTGCATCAAAGGGCTTAGAGACGACTCTTCCCACCGGTCTTCCAAATACGGAATAACGGTGTCACCCATTGAACGAATTTTAGTTTCTACATGGTTTAAAACTTCATAATCTTCATCATCCAATAAGGAGATTAAGGCTTTAATTTCGGATTGTTTCATGTCTGTCACGTGTAATTTTTATTGAAAATACAATTTCTTTTTGATAACAACAAATACAATTTTAGGTAGAAGTGGTTAGGGCTTAGGTTTTAGGAAAATTCATCTTTTTTTAATTTACTTTTTATCTTCAAATGTTTACTTTCTGACCGTTTAAGCGAAAAACAAAAAGATAGTTTTTTCAAAGAATACTTTGTTGTAAATTTGTATTTGTAAGTATTTGTTAGAAAACCGTTCGATTTAGGATAAGGTATAATTTGCTGATTAATAGTGAGTTATAATCCTAACCCCTAAAACCTAACCCCTAACGCCTACTTTATTACTTCTAATCAAAAATCATTCCCTTAGATATACAGGGCATTCTTCATGAAAATATTAGTTACAGGCGGATCAGGATTTATTGGCTCACATACGGTAGTTGAACTTCACAACGCAGGTTTTGAGTCTATTATTTTAGATAATTTTTCTAATTCTGAAAAAAAAGCACTCCTTGGAATTGAGCAAATTATTGGTAAATCAGTTAAATATTACGAGTCTGATATTAATGATTCCGTCATTTGGGATAAAGTATTTTCTGAACAGAAAATTGATGGTATCATTCATTTTGCCGCTGTAAAAGCCGTAGGTGAATCCGTAGAAAACCCCCTAAAATACTACCGAAATAACGTTTCTGCCACCGTATTGATGTTAGAGAAAATGCTGGAACATGAGGTCAGTAATTTAGTATTCTCTTCCTCATGTACGGTTTATGGTGAGCCTGATGCTTTACCAGTTACTGAAAACTCCTTGGTAAAACCTGCCACTTCTCCCTACGGAAATACAAAACAAATTTGCGAATCCATTATTAAAGATACCGTTCAGAGTACCAACGACTTACAAGCAATTTCTTTAAGATATTTCAACCCAATCGGAGCTCACGAAAGTTGCTTAATTGGCGAATTGCCTTTGGGACCTCCTGCCAACCTTGTACCATTCCTGACTCAATCTGTGGCGGGAATTCGTGGACAATTAGCGGTTTATGGAAATGATTACGATACGCCAGACGGTACGGCAGTTCGTGATTATATTCACGTTGTGGATTTAGCAAAAGCTCACGTCTCGGCATTAAACTTGCTATTGAAACAACCAGTAGGGCGATATTATGATTTTTTTAACATCGGAACGGGTAAAGGAAGTTCTGTTTTAGAAGTAATTACAGCTTTTGAAGAAGCCACAGGTTTAAAAGTGGATTACGCCATAAAACCAAGACGTGAGGGCGATGTGATTGCGGTTTATGCAGATTGCACAAAATCAAAATCTATATTAGGCTGGCAAACTGAAAAGACACTTAAAGATGCTTTGGGTGATGCTTGGAAGTGGCAAAAAACAATAAATTAACAATTGTCTGAATTTGAATTGCGAAACGTCGCATCAGATTAGAGGATTTTTGGATTAAAATTCGTGTGTAAAATCCAAAAAATCTTTTAATCTGGCGAATCCAAATTCAGATAAAGTCGCACATAGACCAAAACACCCACATAATTGACTAAAAAATAATGAAAAAAATACTAATCACAGGCGGGGCGGGATTTATTGGCTCACACGTTGTACGACTTTTTGTTACTAAATATCCTCATTATCAGATAGTTAATCTTGACAAATTGACTTATGCTGGAAATTTAGAAAATATTTCTGATATTGAAAATTTTCCCAATTATACCTTCGTGAAAGGGGATATTGTGGATGCAGATTTTATCAATAATCTTTTCACAGAACATCAATTTGATGGCGTTATTCACTTGGCGGCCGAGTCACACGTGGATAGGTCGATTTCTGACCCGATGGCTTTTGTGATGACAAACGTAATCGGAACTTGTAATTTACTGAATGCTACCAAAACTATCTGGAAAGATAACATGGACGGAAAGCTCTTTTACCATGTTTCAACCGACGAAGTTTACGGAGAATTGCATAATCCAGAGGAATTTTTCTTGGAAACTACGCCTTACGACCCACGTTCGCCGTATTCAGCTTCAAAAGCCTCTTCTGACCATTTTGTCCGTGCTTATGGGAGCACTTATAAATTGCCCGTAGTAATTACCAATTGCTCAAATAATTACGGACCCAATCATTTTCCGGAGAAATTATTACCTTTAATTATTCATAATATCCTGAATAACAAACCTTTACCAGTTTACGGCAAAGGTGAGAATGTAAGAGATTGGCTATTTGTGGTTGATCATGCCAGAGCCATTGATACCGTTTTTCACAATGGAAAAATTGGTGAAACTTATAATATTGGCGGTTTCAATGAGTGGAAAAACATTGATATTGTGATGTTAGTTTGCAAAACGATGGATGCAAAATTGGGTCGTGAAGAAGGTACTTCCGAAAAACTCATCACGTATGTAACTGACCGTGCAGGGCATGACCTCCGCTATGCGATTGATGCTACAAAAATTATGAATGAATTAGGTTGGAAGCCCTCTTTACAATTTGAAGAAGGCTTAGAAAAAACCGTGGATTGGTTTTTGAACAATCAGGAATGGTTGGATAATGTAACTTCGGGAAATTATCAGAAATATTATACAGAGATGTATACAAATCGCTAATTTAAAACACACATGAACATATTAGTATTAGGAGGCACAGGACAATTGGGGCAATGCCTACAAAAAGTGGGTTCTGAAAGAAATATCATATCTATCACCTTTGCCGATGAGATTGTGGGTAATATTTTGGATATGAAGGTTTTAGAAGACCTTTTTATCCATGAAAAACCAGAATATGTTATCAATTGTGCGGCTTATACTGCCGTTGATAAAGCCGAAGATGAAGTGGATTTATCTCGTAAAATTAATCGTGATGGTGCGGAAAATATCGCAAATTTATGCCTAAAATTTGATGCTACGATGCTTCAAGTTTCTACTGATTTTATTTTTGAAGGAAACGTTCCCTCATTATTGAAGGAAACTGACCCAACCGTACCCATTAGTATTTATGGGTTGACAAAATTAGAGGGTGAAAAAGCCGTAGAAGCTGTTTTGAAGAAATATTACATCATTAGAACCGCTTGGTTGTATTCTGAATTTGCGGGTAATTTTATGAAAACCATGTTACGCTTGGGTACTGAACGTGATTCGCTGGGTATCATCGCTGACCAAATTGGTTCACCCACGTATGGTGTTGATTTAGCAGGTGCTTTGTTGGATATTATTGCCTCAGAGAAAAAAGCCTATGGGATTTATCATTACAGTAATGAAGGAGCGATTTCTTGGTATGATTTTGCCCAAGCTATTTTTGAATTAGGAAATGTGAACGTTATCGTAAATCCTTTAAAAACAAGTGAATATCCCACCAAAGCCACTCGTCCAGCTTTTTCAGTCATGGATAAAACAAAAATTAAAACGACATTCGGAATCAAAGTTCCGTACTGGCGAGATAGTTTAAAAATAGCATTAAGTAACCTATAAATTCTAATAAGACGGAGATCGTACTTTTGAAAATGCCCCCCGTAAATTTGACGTTTAAAATTTTCTCATGAAAGGAATCATACTTGCAGGTGGCTCAGGCACACGCCTTCACCCATTGACTTTGGCAGTTAGTAAGCAACTAATGCCAATTTACGACAAACCGATGATTTATTATCCGCTGTCGATTTTGATGCTTTCGGGCATCAAGGAGATTTTGATTATCTCTACACCCCATGATTTACCACATTTCAAAAAACTCTTGGGTGATGGTTCTCAAGTGGGTTGTCAGTTTTCTTATGCTGAACAACCATTGCCCAACGGACTCGCACAGGCATTTGTAATTGGCGAAGAATTTATTGGCGATGATAAAGTGGCTTTAGTTTTGGGCGATAATATTTTTCACGGCAGTGGTTTGAGTAAATTGCTTCAAGCCAACAATAATCCAGAAGGTGGCGTTGTTTACGCCTACCAAGTGCATGATCCAGAACGTTATGGCGTAGTAGAGTTTGATAAGGATTTCAATGTACTTTCTATCGAGGAAAAGCCAGTAAAGCCTAAATCACATTATGCCGTACCTGGTTTGTATTTCTACGATAACTCTGTGGTAGAAATTGCCAAAAATATTGCTCCTTCGCCCCGTGGAGAATACGAAATTACGGACGTAAACAAGGAATATTTGAAACAAGGTAAATTAAAAGTAGGCGTTTTGAATCGTGGAACGGCTTGGTTAGATACTGGTACATTTGCCTCATTAATGCAAGCGGGACAGTTTGTACAAGTAATTGAAGAAAGACAGGGTATGAAAATTGGCTGTATCGAAGAAGTTGCCTACCGAATGGGTTATATTAACGAAGAACAACTAAAAACCATTGCTGAACCGCTTGTGAAAAGTGGGTACGGACAGTATTTGTTGAATTTGTTGAAATAGGGAATTTACTCTAAAATCCCTATTAAACTTTATTTAGTGGGGATTTTTTTATCTCAGAATAATAATCATTATATAACTCTGAAATATTTTAGACGTACTCTGGTCAAACATGTAAACTAAATTTTCTCCCAGCATAGCGGTCTGAATTTTCATTTTTCTGGAAGCCCTTTCTTTTACGGCTGTAATATTGGAAAAAACGGTTATTTCACCTTCTAATCTTGTAAAGGTTTCATTTTTCATAATAATAAAGTCTTCATCGATTTTTTTACGATAACGAAAACTATAATTACCCCTATATAATTAATCCCAAAATCAATCCCCCTAAAAAGATAAAAAATGTAGGAATTTTAGTGAATTGTGTCAGACATAAAGTGATTAAAACCGTGATAATTCCCAGATAATCAACTCGTTGCACCATTGGAACGATGAAAGTAAATGCCGCCGAGAGCGTCAGACCGATAGAAGTTGCGTTAATTCCATCCAAGGAAGCACGGATGCCTCTAAATTGTTTTAATTGTCCCCAAATACGATAGACAAAAAAAATTAAAAATGTTCCTGGCAAAAAGATTCCTGCCGCCCCAACCATACTTCCCAATAATTGCTCATACCACATTCCATCTTTCATTACCAAAACCCCTAAGTAGGAAGTCAAGGCAAAAACGGGACCTGGTAATGCTTGCGAAAGTGCCATGCCCGTAAGGAAATCATCCCCCCGAACAAGTCCTTTAAATTCCACAAATTCTGTGTAAAGCATCGGAGCAAGCACTTGTCCTCCACCAAAAGTAAGACTTCCGTTACGATAGAAATTTTCGAAAAGTCGGATGGGTTCATAATCCGTAAAATGCCCTAAAATCGCCAAAAACAATAGGAATCCCCAAAATAAATTGAAATTCGACCAAGGAATTACCATTTTGTGTTTGGTTTGAAGTGGATAGTCTTTGTAATTAAAGGAAGTAAAAGTACCGCCAACAATCAAAGCAACTGGGCAAACCCAAGGCGACTGATAATAAAAAGCGAAGGCTGCCGAAATTAACATCAAGGCAATTCCAGCTTGATTTTTGATAACTTTTCTACCTAAAATATACCCTGCATGAATGATAAAAGCGACTCCGATTGGTTGAATAAATCGGATTACCTCACGATTTCTGAGATAAGTCATACCAAAAGCCGCCGCCGTCATAATGGCAACGGCGGGCGTAATCCAAACTAATAAAGTGATGTAAGCTAAATTTGGACCTCCGATTTTATACCCCAAAGCGGTAATCGTTTGGGTAGAAGTTGGACCAGGAAGCATTGCACAAAGTGCCTGTATTTCAAGGAGTTCCACTTCGGATAGATAATTTCTTTTCTTAACAAATAGGTCAATAAACATAGCTAAATGCACCTGTGGACCACCAAATGAAGTACACGCCAGAATCAATACGTCCTTTAAAAAGATGAGTCGTCTGATTTTTTTCATGGGGGTTTATAGCCTATGTATTTATTTATCTACCTTCTCTAAAATTTTGCCTAATAGTCCCTTAATATCAACAATGTCTTTTTCGATATTATCTACTTTTACTTCAACATGATCAAACTTAGTTTCAAGTACATCAAACTTAGTTTCAAGACGTTCTACTCTTTCATCTATTTCCGTAACTTTTCAACAACGACATTGGTTTTATTGATCAAATAACTAACATCTCCATTGGTTACTCTTGCAGTTTCTACCAATGTACCAACAGCACGATTCATCCTGTCAAGGTTTCCCTTTAAGATTAATACCTCCTGATAAATATAATCTTACTTGTGCATTTGGTCTGCCAATAATTCTTCAATTTTTGATAACCTTTGTTCTTGCGTCATTTTGTGGTTTGTAATTAGTGGTAAAAGGTTAATTTTACTCTATTTCTTCAATCCCAATTCAATCAATCGCTCATTCAAAAAATCCCCTGCGGTCATATTTACGTACATTTTTGGGTGTGTCGCATCTACGCATGAATCCAAACAAGTCAAATCCATTTCTGAACGTGGGTGCATGAAAAAAGGTATTGAAAACCGTGAAGTTCCTAATTTTTCTTTCGGAGGATTAACCACTCGATGAATGGTTGATTTTAATTTATGATTCGTCAAACGGTCGAGCATATCGCCCACATTTACCACCACATAATCAGGCAAAGAAGTTATCGGAATCCATTTTCCGTCAGTTCTTAAAACCTCCAATCCTTCGGCAGATGCTCCCATTAATAACGTTATCAAATTTATATCACCATGAGCAGCAGCACGTACCGCCCCTTCAGGCAAATCTTCTGGATTAGGAATTGGAAAATAATGAATGGCTCTCAAAATCGAATTACCGTGTTTTACTTTCCCTTCAAAATAATCTTCTGGTAATTCCAAATACAAGGCAATAGCACGCAACAATTGCTTTCCAGCACTTTCAAGAGTACGGTATGTATAAAGCGTATCTTTCTCAAAATTAGGAAGTTCATTCGGAAAAACATTATCAGGATATTCCTCCCAAATTGGGTCACCATCGTTCAAAATGGGCTGTCCGACGTGATAAAATTCCTTTAAATCTGCCGCTTTAAATCCTTTGGCAGTCTCTTTTCCCTTACCAATATAACCTCTTTGTCCAGAGATTCCTTCAATGGCATATTTTTGTTTTAATTCATCAGTAGAAAGAAAAAATTTCTGAACGGTGTCGTATAATTCAGTGGTTTTATCGTTGGTTAAACCATGATTTTTGATGGCTACGAAACCAATATTATTAAAAGCTGTCCCTAAATCTTGTACAAATTTAGCTTTGCGAGTGATATCACCAGAAGAAAAATCCGCTAAATCAAGTGATGGAATTGTGTCGAGAAGTGTCATTTTATTGTGGGTTTGAGGTTAGGAGTTAGGATTTAAAGTAAGATGCTTTTGAATGAACATAAACTCCTAAATCCTAACCCCAAGCCCCTATTTCAAAGCATTTTCATAATTTTTACTAACTGCATCCCAGTTTACTACATTCCAGAAAGCGACAATGTAGTCAGGGCGTTTGTTTTGATATTTCAAATAATAAGCGTGTTCCCAAACGTCTAATCCTAAAATTGGTGTGCCTTTTTTCTCGGCAACATCCATCAACGGATTATCTTGGTTTGGCGTGGAAGAAATCACTAATTTTTTATCTTGAACAATTAACCAAGCCCATCCTGACCCAAAACGAGTAGTTCCAGCCTTCGCAAATTCTTCTTTAAATTTATCGAAAGAACCAAACGTTTTCGTAATATCATCTGCCAATGCACCTTTCGCCATTTTACCACCCTTGGGCGACATAATATTCCAGAAAAAAGTGTGATTCCAATGTCCACCAGCATTGTTACGAATAGCGGGGGTATGTTTTCCAGCTTCTTTCAACAAATCATACAAAGATGATTTTTCTAAGGAAGTACCAACTACCGCTTTATTCAGATTATCAATATATGCCTTATGATGACGACCATGGTGAATTTCCATCGTCATTTTATCAATACTTGGCTCTAAACTTTCGGGACTATAAGGCAAAGCGGGTAACGAGAACGGAGCATTTTCAAGCGTAATTTGCTCCAAAGTCATTTTTGGTAATTTGTTATTGTAGCTTCTATCAAAAGAAAAACTGAATGAGTTGAACCCAGACACGGCAAAAGCGGATGCAAGGGTGGTTTGGAGGAAATTTTTACGATTCATGGATTTATTCTGAGCATTTCGTTTCAACTTATTGCTCGTTTAGTTTAGGAATTATATTTAAATTTATTTAATGGGTTGTACTTTATTTGTATTTCTATTCACAATTCTCATCGTGTGATGCATACTTGCATCTGGACGAACAATTGGCATCCTCATAATTTCAACTAAATTCGGTTTTACGATAATCATGTTATCAATATTTTCAAGCTCAGTTTTGATACTTTTATCTCCTTGAATGCCCCTTTTAGACAATTCAGACGTAAATGGAATAGCTTTTTCTATTTTCTGAATACCGTTTTTCTCTTGATAATTTTTCAAGAAATCCAACATGATTGGCGAAGTAAGTTCGTTAGGTTTTGCTTCATTTTGAGCGTAACCACAGAAAAATATTCCAATAAAGATGAAGGTAAAAATGGTTTTTTTCATAATTTTGTTGGTTCTTGAAATAATTACAATACAGTGAATGCCGTGAGATCTTTATCATTCATATAATCTTTACCCATGATTTCTGCCGTCACAGCCAAATGTCTATTCCCCTCTTTTAATTTAATATATTTCAGTGTTTAATATATTTCAGTGTTTATTCAACCACAAAGAACTTTTTGTCCAATGGTAGTTTAAATATTTCCTGCATTAATTGTGCTGTTGGCATGATTCTAATTTTATCAATTACTCATAAACAATTCGACTAACGATACTTCTTCCCAACGTTATTTCATCTGCATATTCCAAATCTCCCCCAATTGGAATTCCTCGGGCAATAGTTGTGATTTTTACATTCAAAGGTTTTAATCTTTTGGTCAAATAAAACGCTGTCGTATCGCCTTCCATCGTTGGACTTAAACCCAAAATCACCTCTTTCACTTCCGATTCTGTCCCAATTCTATCCGAAATTCTTTTCAATAAAGAATCAATCTTCAAATCGTTCGGACCAATACCTTCCAAAGGTGAAATAATTCCTCCCAAAACGTGATAAATTCCTCGATATTGCGAAGTATTTTCAATCGCTAAAACGTCACGGGTATCCTCAACTACACAAATAATGAATTCATCTCGCTTAGGATTAGAACAAATCTGACACAATTCATCATCCGAAATATTATGACATTGACGACAATATTGCGTTTTAGTTCGCATTGCAATCATCGCTTCCGATAATTGAATCGTTTGGCGTTCATCTCGTTTCAGTAGATGCAGAGCCATTCTCAAAGCCGTTTTCTTTCCAATTCCAGGCAATTTTGAAATCTCCTCAACGGCATTTTCTATTAGTTTAGATGGATAGTTCAAGGTAGGTATGAGCGGTCCGCCGCTTCGGTTATGATGTATGAGGTTGTAGGTATAAGTTATGAAGTTGTAGGGATAAGGGAATATTAAATTACAATCTGATAATTTAATACCTCATAATTCATACCTACTACTTCATACCTACTACCTCATACCTAAAATTAAATCACTTTGGCATCAATTCCACGACGACAAATGTCATTTCGCATTGGCACAAGTTCTTCAAATGTTCCTTTCTTGACGGAGCATTTTCCTTTGTAATGAATCAAAAGCGTACATTGTTCAGCTTGTTCAGACGTATGTCCGCATACTTCCATGAGTGAATCAATCACAAAATCGAAGGTATTTATTTCATCATTGAAAACCATAAGGTCGTTTTGATCAACGTCAATTACTTGATCCATTACCTCTACATCTTCTTCGTATTGTTCAAAAGGTCGCATCTATTTTTGTTGTATAATGTTAGGTTTCTCAAATTTTCAGTAAGATAATACTGATATTTTAGAGATTGTGAAAATTATAAGTCTTTTATGATAACAAATTTAACAAAAATTCTCAATTTTGATAATCTGTTTTTAGTTAATAGTTATTAGTGTATTAGTTATTAGTTATCGGTGTAATAGTTATTTGTTTGTATGGATTGACTTATCAGTTAGTCAAACACTAAATATCAGTCCACAATACTACCTTCTGACATACCCAATCTCGAACCACTAATAACCAACTCTCCAATAACTAATAACCAAAAAATGACCACAACCTTAGCTTTCGGAATTTTATCTGTTTATTTTTTAATGTTAATTGTCGTTGCTCATTACACTTCTAAGGGTGCCGACACCAACACTTTCTTTACTGCCAACAAGCAATCTCCGTGGTGGTTGGTCGCTATTGGTATGATCGGAACGTCTATTTCGGGCGTAACGTTCATTTCCGTTCCAGGGGCAGTTGGCGTGGATAAATTGTCTTATTATCAGATTATTTTGGGTAATTTAGTTGGGTATATTGTTATTGCAACGGTGCTTTTACCTTTGTATTATCGGCTAAATTTAATTTCCATTTATACATATTTAGACAAACGTTTGGGTAAATGGTCTTACAAAACGGGATCCGCTTTTTTCCTTCTCGCCCGTACTTTGGGTTCAGCCGCTCGTTTGTTTTTAGCCGTTCAAGTGCTTCAATTAGCCATATTCGACTCTTGGGGTATTCCTTTCTGGGTTTCTTCGTTAGTAACAATTTCCCTTATTTGGGTTTATACTTACCGTGGTGGCGTAAAAACCATTATCGTAACTGATACTTTACAAACCTTTTTTTTATTGACTGCATTAGTTTTAACCATCGTCTTGATTGCCATTAAGTTAGACTTAGGTTTTGGTGGAATAATCTCAACTATTCAAGCAAGCAAATATTCCCAAATGTTCTTTTTTGATGATTTTTCGTATAAACATCATTTCGCAAAAGATTTTGTGGCGGGCGTTTTTATTGCTATCGTCATGACGGGTTTAGACCAAGATTTAATGCAAAAAAATCTTACCTGCAAAAACATTGGGGAAGCTCAAAAAAATATGTTTTGGTTTTGTTGCACCTTTGCCGTTACGACTTTGATGTTCGTTTGTTTGGGAGCGTTGTTGTATATCTACGCTGATAAAATTGGCTTTGAAATTCCTGCGAGAACGGATTTATTATATCCAAAATTAGCGTTAGGAGGAGAATTTGGCACGTTGGCTGCCGTGACATTTTTATTGGGAATTACTGCTGCTACGTATGCCAGTTCAGATTCAGCGTTAACTGCCTTAACCACAGCCTTTTGCATAGATTTTATGAACATCGAAAAATATGAAGAATCAAAAAGAACGACTATTAAACATTACACCCACATCGGTTTCTCCGCTTTATTTTTCGTCATTATTTTGATATTTCATGCCGTAAGTAGTTCTTCAATTATCTCAACGGTTTTTAATATTGCGGGATA
>JAYVRF010000144.1:0-5953 GCA_043756925.1 Arcicella sp.
GCCCAAATAATTTGTTCGGTTGAATGGGTAAAAAAGCGACATGAGAAGTTTGGAGGAGGATTATTTTTTTCCCAAGTTACAACATTAAGAATTCTAAAATCTAATTCTGTTAAAATCTGACCAATAGAAAAAATGTTGTGCATCGTACCACTAATCCAAATTGTAGCATCATCTTTCATTTTATCACGCACCAACGAAAGCCATTTTCTGTTAAAATCATTCACATAATCAAACCCTTCCGACTTATCCCAAGTGCCTTTATTAACACTAACGATTTGACCACTTTGTATGGAAAGACCTCCATTTGATAAGAAATAAGGAGGGTCGGCAAAAACCATATCGAATTTATGGTCGAATTGTGGTAAAAGGTCATTTGTGTCCCCGTGAAGAAGATTAAAGTCTTTATTAGTGGATTTATAATATGGTATTATCATTCTTCTAACATATCAGCTAAGAAAAGAAGCAAGTCTTCAAGATTATGTGAACCTTCCGCAAATCCATATTTTTCGCATTTGTCTGGAATGAGTACATTATTATTTTTTATATTTTCTTCTTTTGCAAGTGTCCTTAAATTTTTGACAATTAAGGAAATATTACCATTAGTTTGTGGTAAATATAACAAACTGTTCTTATCAATTTCTAATTTAATTCTTGTTATGTCCCTCATGTGATTTTATCTTTGAACAAAGGTAATAACATTTTATTAATAAACACACAATAAGTGTTTTTTTTGATGCAAAAAAAAGAAAATATTTTAATAACATTCGGTCAAAGGGTCAAAGAGTTAAGAATAAGTAGAAAACTTACACAAGAACAATTTGCCCAAAACTGTGAATTACATAAAAATTATATTGGTATGATTGAAAGAGGTGAACGTAATCCTTCTCTGATAAACATTGAGACAATCGCCTGTACTTTTGATATTAGCATTTCTGAATTAATGAAATTTGATTAAAATTCTAAATTACCTTCTTCTTTTATCTTATCTATAAAATTTTTAATTGAGTTTAAATTATACACACTTGGTATTATGTAAAAAGCTTCTTCTAATTTACTTTTTGCTGAGTGCCAGCCTTGTCCATCTGTAATCCATACAAATTCAAAATGTGAAAATTGATTTATTTTTGGTGCTACGATAGAGTAAGAACGAGCTACTTCATTTAGTTTAGAGCCGCCACCGTTGTAGTAATTTGTTTCTATCAAATATGTCTTCTTTTTTGTCTTAACTACGAAATCGAATCTTTTTAAATCTTCTCCAAAACCAGTAATTTCTGGAAAAATAGTGTTATTAACTTCTGTCTTATAAAAGATATTAGCACCATCAAATATGAGTGCAACAGCTTTTTCCATATTCGTTCCACCTCTATTCTTTCGTGCATTCGTATCTAATCCTACTTCTATTCCAAAAACATAATCTACCAAATTTGTGATATTTTTATTTCTAAAAACATTGCCTAAACCTGTATTTTCAATAAATTCTACAATTTTATCTGTTGTTTGAAAATATGATTCTAAAAAAACTATATCTCCTTCAAAATTTATTGTCTTTTTTTTATCTTTTGTCCTTACTGCAATCAAAATATCTAAAACTTCAAATACTTTTGGGTTCTCATCAAAAAGATCTTCGACTGCTTTTTCCAAATCTTCTTTACCAAGCAAATAATTAAGTTGATTTAATTTTATGGAAATCTTGTTTGTATTTTTAATAACTTTTTCAAAATCTGTGAAATAATCAAGTGTAGCGTTTGATTCACTTAACTGAGACAGAAATCGTTTAAATTGTTCTGACATAATCTTTGGCGTTTGAATAATTAGTAATTAGTAACTCATTTATTTCTCCTCTATTACTTCCATTAGCATTAATACTTCTTTTTGCTTTGACTCTACTGATAAAAAAATCTGAGAATATTTCATCAAAAAAATCATCGTCTGGATTTAAACTTCTAACATCTGAATTACTCAATATCCAAGTGTAACCGAGTACATTAAGTTTTGAACAAAAATCTCTTAGCCTTATCTGCTCAGAGTCGTTAAAAGTATCTTTTGCATAAGAATTAAAGTTGGATGTTGTGTTTAAAGGTCTGTATGGAGGGTCAAAATAGAAAATAGAATTTTTATTCGATGTATCCAATACCTCTTCATAATCCCCACAAATTATTTCAACTCTCTGTAAGGCATTACTTACTGCAAAAATATTTAGTTCATCACAAATCATTGGCTTTTTGTAAGAACCCATTGGTACATTAAAGCCATTACTTTTATTAACTCTATACAAACCATTAAAACAAGTTCTATTTAAAAATATGAATAATGCGGCTCGTGTGCTTTTATCAGTATTTCTTAAATTATAAAGCTCTCTTTTCTGTTGGTAATACAGCAACTTTTCTTCTTGCTTCGTTTCTAAATTATGATATTCATTTTGAAGAATTTGTAGAATAGAAATTAGTTCTTTGGGCATTGTAGCAATGATATTATAAGTATTGATTAAATCTTCGTTAATATCATTGATAACTGCCTTTTCTAATTTTGGAAAGTTATTTAACATCCAAAATAGAATGGCTCCACTTCCCACAAATGGCTCAATATAAGTAAATTTTGATTTTGTGATTTCAAAAGGCAATACTTTCTCAATCTCTCCAATTAATTGTGTCTTTCCTCCTGCCCATTTGAGAAATGGTTTTGCAATTTTGTTATTCATTACTTTTTTTTCAAGTGAATTATCACAAATTTAAGTTTTTAATTCTCGATTACCACTTCCTAAAACAAAAAAAACAGCAAGCCAAAGCTCGCTGTTTTCTCCTAAAATCCCTCAATTACCTCCCCTCTCCTATTGGCAAATAATCCTTAAACGTCTTCAAGGGCGTTGATTCCACTTTTTTGCGGTAATCTGTCCAGTTTGTAGCGAAGAATTTATTTATTTTTTCGATGGATTCTTTGGTTAAGGTTTCCAATTCTTCCACTAATCGCACATCGGCATTTGTCGGAGCGATTTGTTTTGAACCGATATAACGCATTGCCTCAAAAATTTTGCCCTGCGACGTTACTTGGTATGGTCTGCCGTAGCCTTGTTTTTCAAAATTTCTCCCCGTGATTATTTCTCGCTTCACCTTGATGGAATCTTGAATGGTTTTACTGAGTTTACCCAAATCTTCCGATGCTTTGCCTTCTTTATCCTTCATTTGATTTTGGATAACTTTTGCCACATCTTCGGCTTCGGTCAGGCGGTCAGTGGCTTCCGTGAGTTTTTCGATTGAGTTCTGCATACGAGTGTACAAGGCTCTTTTTACCATTTGTACTTCCTTTGAAACGGGTACTCGTGGGTCGTCTTTTATTTCAATTGATGATGAATCTTTGGCATCTCCACAACTGAATACGAGTTTATATTTCCCTGATAAAACATCAATTCCATTAGCATCAGCGGCATTTTTCTTGGGTTTTGGTGTACCAGGATTACGAACTCCTTTCTCCGTCATATTCCACATAATCGCCTGATAACCAGTCGAATCGGGTTTGTGTTGTAAGGTTCTGATGAGCTTATTTTCGGTATTGTATATTTTTACATAAACCGTATCGTATTTGCTCACGTTTTTCTTGGTGGTGTCTTTCAGAGCTACCGAAACGTTGGGAGGATTTTGAACCTTCCCAACGTTAGAAATGACTGGCTTTGTTGTGGTCGTATCTTTCTTCGGAGGGTTATAAAAATAGCTCAACTTTGCTCCCTTCTTGCGGTTCTCACCGATGAAGTTTGCATCTGCTATAAATCCTGCCCCGTGAGCATCTCTATAACTTGCTTGATACGCATCGGCATTGGCAAAAGCGGCAATTTTACCTTCCAATAATTTACCATTTGCCGCCAACTGACGAAGTGGACGAATGTTATCTAACACGTAAATTGCTCTTCCAAAAGTGGCAATTACCAAATCCGCTTCACGCTCTTGAATGCTCAAATCCATCGTTGAAACGGGTGGAAATCCCGCTTTCCATTGGGTGAAATTTACGCCCTCGTCCACACTCACCCAAAGCCCTTGTTCCGTGCCAACAAACATCAATTTTTGTTCAACCACATCTTGCTGAAAAGCCAAGGCATAACCCAACACTTTTTTATCATCCACCAAACGAGTCCACGTTTGTCCGAAGTCTTTTGTTCGGTAAATATATACGCCCATATCGCCCTGACGGTAATTATTGGCAGTAACGAAGGCTTCTCCGACATTGAAAGTAGATGCCCGAATCTGAGCAATCCACGATTCTTTCGGTAATCCTGAGAGTCTTGAAGTTACGTTATTCCACGTTTTTCCACCGTCTTGGGTTACTTGCACATTGCCATCGTCCGTACCAATCCATATCACGCCTTGCTTCACGGGTGAGGGTGCGATGGTCAGAATATTGTTATGATTTTCTGCATACGTTACGTCCATCGTCAAACCGCCAGTTTCGTCCGTAGCCTTTTGTTGAACTTTATTATCAGTGGATAAATCAGGTGAAATTATTTCCCAATTCATGCCTTTATCCGATGATTTATGAACAAACTGCGAACCGTAATAAATGGTCTTTTTATCCGCAGGATCGAGGGCAAAAGCCGCATTCCAGTTGAAACGAAGACGAGTTTTAAGGTCTGGGGCGGTTGGACGAATGAAGACGTTTGCTCCTGTTTCAGCATCATACCTTGCTAAATTACCCCCTTGAGACATGGCATAGCCAAATCGTGCATCTTGGAGGTCGGGCATTACATCAAAACCATCACCGCCCACCATCATCTGCCAATGCGAATTTCTGATGCCACCGTCTTGCCAAGTGTAGGCAGGTCCACGCCAAGATCCATTGTCCTGTAATCCTCCGTAAACGTTGTAGGGAATTTCATTATCAACATTCACGTGGTAATATTGCCCCAATGGCAAAGCCTCCGTAAACGTCCATTTTCTACCTCTATCTCTTGAAATAGCAATACCGCCATCGTTACCATTGATTATCAATGAAGGGTCTTCGGGGTGAATCCAAAAAGCGTGATGGTCGGGGTGAACGCCCTCGTAAGGCACAATCACTTTAAAGGTTTTGCCCGCATCCTCGCTCATCGTAATCATTTGAGAGATATTATACACACGATTTTCATTTTTGGTATCAACTGCCAAATCCCAGAAATAAAAAGGTCGATTACCTTTGATGGTTGCTTCATCATCGTCATTGACTTTTTCCCACTTAAAACCCCCATCATCCGAACGATACAGGGCATTTTTTGAAGATTCAATCAAGGCATAAACTCTATTGGGTTCTGACCGTGCAATGGCAACGCCAATTCTTCCCAATTCGCCCTCTGGAATGCCGTTTACCTTATTTTGAAGTTTTGTAAAATTCTTTCCCCCGTCTAAAGTAACATAAAATCCAGAGCCTTTTCCGCCTGATTTAAAGTCGTAAGTATTGCGGTGATGTTCCCACATGGCGACGAATAATTTGTTAGGATTTGTGGGGTCCATGACCATATCGGCAACCCCCGAACGCTCGTTGGTGTATAAGATTTTCTCCCAATTTAATCCACCGTCAGTGGTTTTGAAAAGTCCTCTTTCTGGATGGTCGGCGAAGGGATTTCCGATTACGCCCGCATAGACAACATTGGGGTTTGTTGGGTCAATAATGACTCGATGAATATTTTTAGTTTTCTCCAAACCCATCAATTTCCAAGTCTTTCCAGCATCCATTGACTTATAAATTCCCGCCCCAAGATTAACCGAATTGCGTGGATTTCCTTCGCCCGTTCCCACCCAAATCACCGAAGGATTGGATTGTTGAATGGCAATTGAACCGATGTTTAGGACTGGATTTTCGTCAAAAATAGAAGTCCAAGAAGTTCCTCCATTTTCGGTTTTCCAAACACCACCCGAAGCTGAACCCGCATAAATAATGTCAGGATTAGCCACCACAGCATCAATGGCGGTGATTCTGCCCGACATTGCCGCTG
>JAYVRF010000145.1:0-22825 GCA_043756925.1 Arcicella sp.
CAAGGTTTTATTAAGTAAATATGATAAGTAGTAAGGTAGTAACAGCAAAACTTAAAACAATAGAAAAGATGAAAAGATTAAGAATACATACCGAAGAAATTATGACAATCATGGGGTGGTCGAGGAAGCACACTTATAAGATTATGAGAACAATTCGAGACTGCTATCCTAATTCTAAAAAGTACGTGATGCTCAAAGACTTTGCCGACCACATAGGGGCAGAAGAAGATTATGTTCAGGAAGCAATTTTACCAAAAACACCAAACGAAGACCCATAAAGTCTTCGTTTTTTTATGCTCAAAAACGTACAGTGTAAAACTTGGAAAAGAGTTTTGGAAAGAATCCCCTTATTTTGGAAAAGAGCCGAACAAAAAAGCCTTTATACGTGATGTATAAAGGCTTTATGCTCCCTCTCCTGGGCTCGAACCAGGGACCCCATGATTAACAGTCATGTGCTCTAACCAGCTGAGCTAAGAAGGATTGCTATTAATCGTGATACAAAATTACGAATAATGACCCATTCTGCAAATGATTTTTTGAAAAAAAAGTAAAGATTCTTCAAAGGGCTTGATTATCAGTTTTTTACCTACAAAAATAAATTATGTCATTGCTATATGAACGACCATTTTTGTCTCAAAAAACTCTTCCTCAAAGTATTCAGATATTTCAAAGACTCTACTTTTTTTACCTAATTCTTTCAACTCTTCTTTCAAATCGCCTCCTTTCAAGTACAAAATGCCGTTTTTATATTTATTGTAGTTGTTGATATTGATTTTGCCTTTTACCCAACCATAAAAAGGTAACAGCCTTGTTACCGCCCGACTCACCACAAAATCAAATTCTCCTTCCACCAATTCTGCCCTCATTTGTTCGGCTTTTATGTTTTCTAATCCCAAAGCGGAGGCAATTTCATTGACTACTTTTATCTTTTTACCGATGCTGTCCACCAACACAAATTGGCAATTTGGGTATAAAATCGCCAAAGGTATTCCAGGGAAACCTCCGCCCGTACCTACGTCCAAAATCTCCGTAAAGTCCTTAAAATCAACTACTTTGGCGATAGCTAAGGAATGAAGAATGTGTTTTTCGTAAAGATTGTCAATATCGGCTCTCGAAATAACGTTGATTTGGGCATTCCAAGTAGCGTATAATTCGCCCAACTGAGCAAATTGTTGCTTTTGCTTATCGGTAAGTCTTGGAAAGTATTTTTCTATAATTGTTGAATTGTTCATATTTTTAATTTGAAAATTTGATTTTGAGAGTGAGTCAATCTTCAAGCGGTTCGCCACCCGATTAACACGTTTTTAAATCATCAAATTGAACTCACCTCCACCTCATTTTTTGTCTTCTTGGAATAAAATTATTGATTCCCATAATCAGGAAATATAAGGCAAAGATACCATCCCAAAAGGGTAAAGTAATGATTTCGAGCGTATTATCTAAGCGTCTATTGGCTTTTGTAAACACAATTATTTGACTGATTAATCGAAATAAAAAGATGCCTAATATCCAGTAAATCAATGGATTATGAAAGGATATGGGTATCAGAATTACGAAACAAATCCAGGTTAAAATTTGACTTGTTGCCAATCCTCCTAAATTAATTTTATGGTGTCGTTTATAATGTTTACTCACTGAAAGATGCCTACTTTTTTGTCTATACCACGTTTGCCAAGTGGTTTTTGGAAAGGAATACATGAAGGTTTCAGGGTTCAAACAGACAGCAGTATTGTTTGCATTCGCAATGTCATTCATGAATAAATCATCGTCGCCACCCACGATATTAGTGTGTTTGGTAAAGCCTTTATTTTTCAAAAATAATGATTTTCGATACATCAAATTTCGCCCAACGCCCATGTAAGGCATACCCGAAATGGCAAAAGAAAAATATTGAATTACGGTATTAAAAGTCTCGTAACGAATCAAATTATTCAAAAAACCTTTTTGTTTAAAATAAGGTGAAAACCCTAAGACAATTTCTTTATTGGGCGTCAAACATTCTGCCATTCCTGCAATCCAATTATTGCTTTGCGGGCGACAATCTGCATCTGTCAGCAGGAGAGTATTATATCTTGCTGACTTAATTCCGAGCGTTAATGCGTATTTTTTTGAAGATAAATGACAAGGAGTTTCTTCTATTTTTAGGAATCTAACTCTTTGATATTCAGTACATTCTGTTGATAAATAATCAAAAGTCCCATCCCAAGAACGGTCGTCCACAATGATGATTTCAAAGATTGGATATACTTGACTATTTAGTAATGGAAGAAGTGATTTTAAATTTTCCAGCTCATTCCAAGCACACACAATTACGGATACGCCTTCGTTGGGTTTGCGAGGTTCGTTTTTGAGCGCTTCATACTGGTTTACTTTATTAAAAACGAAAAAAATAAAATACAATTGAAATGCAACAGAAACAATAAATATGATGAGTAAAAGTGTTACCAAAGTATTCTATATCAAGGAGTTAGTTAAATTGGAATACAAAGATAACGGTTTACGGAATAGTGAATAGAGAATAGAGAATAGTTTTTGTGAATATATTGTAATTTTGCAATGTGTTAGGTATGAGATGTGAGGTGTAAGGCATGAAAATGATGATTTTTCGTTGAACCCCTAATCCCCAACCCCTAACCCCTAAATAATGACTTTCGATATACAAGCCACCGACCCCAATTCAAAAGCACGTGCTGGGGTAATCACGACTGCCCACGGACAAATACAAACACCTATTTTTATGCCTGTCGGCACCGCAGGTACCGTAAAAGCCGTTCATCAACGAGAACTCAAAGAGGATATAAAAGCCCAGATTATCTTGGGAAATACTTACCACTTATACCTTCGTCCCAAGTTGGATATTATTGAAAAAGCGGGGGGACTTCATAAATTTAATGGTTGGGATAAGCCCATTCTGACGGATTCAGGCGGTTATCAAGTCTATTCATTGGCAGGAACGGGGCGGAAGATTAAAGAAGAGGGCGTAACCTTCAAATCTCACATTGATGGTTCAACGCATTTTTTCTCGCCCGAAGGTGTCATGGACATTCAGCGAACCATTGGGGCGGATATTATCATGGCTTTTGACGAATGCACCCCTTATCCGTGTGAATATGGTTATGCCCGTGAATCAATGGATATGACCCACCGTTGGCTGAAAAGATGTTGTGAACATTTTGATAAAACTGAACCTAAATACGGTTACAGTCAAACTCTTTTCCCCATCGTGCAAGGGAGTGTTTACAAAGATTTAAGAGTAAAATCTGCCGAAGTAATTGCCAGTTTTGAGCGGGAGGGAAATGCCATTGGAGGGCTTTCAGTGGGCGAACCTGCCGAAATGATGTACGAAATGACAGATATGGTTACGGATATTTTACCGAAAGATAAACCCCGTTATTTGATGGGCGTTGGAACTCCTGCTAATATTTTGGAAGGAATTGCTTTGGGCATTGATATGTTTGATTGCGTGATGCCTACTCGCAATGCCCGCAATGGAATGTTATTTACCACCGAGGGAACAATTAATATGAAAAACGAAAAATGGAAAGATGATTTTTCTGTAATTGACTCAGGATTAGATTGTTATGCCAGTGAATTTTACTCAAAAGCCTACGTTAGACATTTACTGAAAGCCGATGAAATGCTGGGAGCAATGATTTGTAGCGTTCACAATCTGGCATTTTATTTATGGTTAGTCGGACAAGCAAGAGAACAAATACAGGCAGGAACTTTCAAAATTTGGAAGGATAAAATGGTTGTAAAACTTATGCAAAGACTCTAACCGTTTGATAGATTAGATATAACAAAACCAAGATTTATCCCTACTTTTGCGTATTATTTCATTAAATCTGGTAATGTTCAAATTGACTCATTTTCAAATTTTCAAATTTTTAATAATGACCCGTTTCCTAAAAAGTATTCCTACCAAAAATTTCTTATTAATCTCACGACTGACCTTACTCATATTTTTGTCGTTGATTTCATTGAGTACATTCGCTCAAAAACCTAAAATTGATGATTTAACGGACGACCAAATAAAAGAGTTTCTGCAAAAAGCTCAGGCAAGCGGTATGAACGAATCTCAGATTGAAAAAGCTGCTTTGATGCAAGGATATTCTCCAGCAGATGTTGCTAAAATGCGTGATAGACTCAATAAAATTACCAATGATAAATCTAACAAAAGTGTAAATGAGTCTGAAAATGGTTCAAGGAGAACAACTCCTGTGCAGGCTGGAAATAGTAAAATTAGTAGAATGAACAATGATTCTCCAAACAATGAAGCTGCCAAAGATTCTGTGGTTGTGGACGTTCTTAAACCCAAAGTTTTTGGTATGTCGATGTTTGCAGCGGGGGGATTATCATTTGAACCAGATTTGCGTATTGCCACCCCAAAAAATTACCAGTTAGGTCCTGATGATGAATTGAACATTGATATTTTTGGAAATGCTTTGGATAATTATAAGGTGAAGGTAAGTACTGAAGGAACCATCAGAATCTTGAATCTTAGTCCAATTTATGTAAATGGACTTTCAATTGAAGCCGCTTCTGAGAGAATTGTGGGGCGTTTGCGACAATTATACCAAGGAATTAACATGCCAGGAAGTGGTGTTTCAGCACAAATTACCTTGGGAAATATCAGAAGTATTAAAGTAACCATTACGGGTGAAGTTACCAAGCCTGGAACCTATACGGTTTCGTCATTATCAACTATTTTCAACGCTCTTTACGCCGCAGGAGGTCCTTCTGAAAATGGTTCTTTTCGTAATATTAGAGTGATTAGGGATAATAGAGTGGTTAAAATTTTAGATTTATATGACTTTTTATTGCGTTCCGACCAAAAAGACAACATCAGATTGCAAGACCAAGATGTTATCAGAATTGCCGAATATGAAACACGTGTTGAAATATCTGGTGAAGTAAAAAGACCAATGATTTTTGAAGTAGAAAAAACGGAGACGCTGAAAGATATTTTACGTTTTGCGGGCGGATTCACCGACAGAGCCTATACATATACGATTGGCTTAAAGAGAAATACCGCCAGAGAATTGAAATTGATTAACATTTCACAAGATGAAGTAGGGACTTTCACGCCTCAGAGAGGAGATAGATATACGATTGGAAAAATTTTAGAAAGATTTGAGAATAGAGTTACTATTAAAGGTTCCGTTTTTAGAGATGGAGATTTTGCCATTGAATCGGGCGTTGGAACGGTGAAAGAATTAATCAAAAAAGCCGAAGGTTTGAAAGAAGATGCCTTTATGAATCGTGCCACGATTAGCCGTCAAAAAGAGGATAATGATGTTGTGGTAATTGCCTTTGATTTAGGAAAATTAATGAGGGGAGAAATTGCCGACATTCCTTTGAAAAGAGAAGATGTAATTACCATAAGAAATATTAAATCTCTAAGAGAGAAAAGGATAATTACAGTAGAGGGTGAAGTCAATAAAGTGGGGAAGTTTGATTATGTTGAAGGCTTAACGATTGCCGATTTAGTTGTTTTAGCCAATGGATTTACGGATGCGGCAAGTAATTCTAAAATCGAGTTATCTCGAAGAGTGAAAGAAGATACGACGGATTTAGGAAGTGACCAAAATGTTAGAATTGAAGCATTTGAAATTGATAAAGATTTAAAAATTAGAACTGAAGATGCCAGAGTATTCTTGCGACCATTCGACAAAATTTACGTGAGAAAATCTCCGAGATATGAAAATCAGAAGTCTGTATATATAGAAGGCGAAGTAAAATATCCAGGAGCGTACACCATTAAAGATAAATCGCAAAGAATAACTGACTTAATAAATCTGGCAGGTGGATTGAAAGATGGAGCGTTTCCAAAAGGAGCATCATTTAGTAGGGATTCAACAAAAATAGCCATTGATTTATCTATTATACTTAAAGTCCCTGCCGTGACAGAAAATATTTTATTATTAGATGGCGACCGTTTATTTATACCTCGAGAACTACAAACGGTTAAACTTTCGGGCGAATTATTGAATCCAATTTCAGTGGCTTATCGTCCAAATCAAAGCGTGAAAGATTACATTTCTCAGGCGGGAGGATTCACCGAAAAAGCCTTGAAAAGAAGAGTTTACGTGAAATATGCGAACGGATTTTCAGATAAAACGAAGACATTTTTATTCTTTACATCCTATCCAAAAGTGGAACAAGGTTCTGAAATCATTGTTCCAGCGGAAAGAGATGACCTTTCAAATAAATTATCTACGGGAGAAAGAATTGCTATTCTTGGCGGTCTTTCATCCCTTTCTTTGGTAATTATTAGTATTGTTAATGCCTTAAAATAATTATAATCCATTGGAAACGAACAAAATACAAGAAAATACAGATTCAGAAATGACCATTGATATTGGTAAAATATTTAAGGTAATTTCAAAAAATAAATGGGCCATTCTGATTGCTACAATCATTTCAGCAGCATTGGGGATTTTTATTGCCATCAATATTCCCAATGAATATTCCTCACAAGTTCAAATTCTGCCTGAATTAGAATCAAAAGATGCAGCGGGCGGATTGAGCAAATTCAAATCATTGGCGGGTTTGGCGGGTGTTGATTTGGGCGGTATGGGTGGAACGGATGCAGTTCGTCCAGATTTATACCCTAATATTTTACAAAGCACCCCGTTCTTAATGGATGTGATGAACATGAAGGTTTACGCATCTAAATATAAACGAACAATGGTGATGTCAATGTTCATGGAAGAAAATGCAAACCAAGCATTAACAACCCGACTTTTTGGCAAATCAGACGAGAAAGATAAAGATGCTTTCGTGGTTAATCCAACAACGATTCCTCTTGAAACCATAAGACTCGACAAAAAGCAAGACGCACTTATCAAAGAATTTCAGCAGCGAATTGGAACAACATTAGATAAAAAAACGGGGGTAATTAGCATTGCCGTGAAAATGCAAGACCCTGTTATTGCTGCAACAATTGTACGTTATGCACAAGATTATTTGACTAAATATGTGGTGACATATCGTACTGAAAAGACGTTAAAAGACATTAAGTTTTTAGGAGACCGACTCAACGAAGCCAAAAGGCGTTACGATAATGCCCTTTATTCCTATTCAAGTTATCAAGACCGTAACAAAGGATTATTTTTGAATATTGCCAAAGATGAAGGAAAGAAATTGCAGTATGAGGTTGATTTATCTTATAATTTATACTCTGAACTTGCCAAGCAATTAGAAGAAGCAAAAATCAAAGTTCATCGTGAAACGCCCATTTTCAAAGTGCTTGAACCCGCTCAAATACCCGTAAAAAAGAGCGAACCAAAGCGTTCAGTGATGGTTTTGGGATTTGCATTTTTAGGATTGATTTTAAGTATGTTTATTGTGTTAACGAAGAATTATAAGTCGTTAGGAATATTCGGGTAAGTAAAATTGAATTAGCCACTGAGTCACCAAGACTCAAAATTTAATATAAATTAGTGCCTTTGTGTCTTGGTGGAAACATCATTTACGCTTGTGAAATTTAGAAATATTATACAAAATCTTGGAGCCAACCTTCTGATAACTTTACTCGGACTGGTTGGCTCTATTATTTTGGCTCGTTGGTTAGGTCCAAGTCAGCGGGGCGTTTTTGCCGCAGTTATTCTCATTCCAACTATTCTTCAATATTTCGTTAATTTTGGATTATCCTCTGCCACCATCTATTTTACTGCACAACCTAATTCTAATAAAAATACAATTTGGAGTAACCTTGTATTAATTGGTTTTATTCAATCAATTATAGGAATTTTATTGGGTTATTTTATCATTACTTTATATCTTCAAAAATATGATTTAGCAATAGTTCATCTTGGCTATTTATACCTTTTTACTATTCCATTGGGTTTATTCGGTATGTACTCTACCTATATACTACAAGGTACTTCACAATTTAAAGTTACTAACTTACTAAAATGTATCGTTCCATTTGGCTACTGCATTGGCATTGTTTGGCTAAGATTTCAGCAAATTTTAACCATTGAAAATCTTGTTTATGTACAATTATTTATTCAATCTTCTTACTTAATTATTGCCGTATTTTTGCTTTATAGAATCTTATTAAATCAATTTGTATTCAAAATTGAGTATGATTCAGTTTGGCAAATGCTTACGTATAGTGTAAAGGTTTGGTTCGGAGATATTTCACATTTAGCTAATTCTCGGATTGACCAGTTTTTGATTGGTGGATTTTTGAGTAGTAGTGATTTAGGAATTTATACCGTCGCAATCAGCGTTGCCCGATTTACCAATGTTTTTGCCGATGCAATTACGACCATTATGTTGCCTTCAATTACGGGTAAGAACTTATTTCAAGAGAAGGTTACAGAAATACTCAATTTCTTCAAAAAATACTGGATTTTTAGTGTAATTTTCCACATAATTTTTGCTTTGAGTTTGCCGATTGTTATTCCTTTTGTATTCGGAAATGCTTATTCAGAATCAATCATAATTTGTCAAATTCTTGTGTTGGGAAGTTTATTTTTCAATGCAAAAACCGTTTTGGGCGGAGGAATCATGGGTATGGGTTTTCCAGCAATAATGAGTTATGTTGAATTTTTTGGAATGATTATCTCATTGATATTCAGCATCTTATTACTAAAAATGTTTGGATTAATCGGAATTTCAACCGCAATTGCTTTCTCTTGTTTTTCTCAATTTCTACTCCTACTTTTTTTTATCAATCAAAAAGGAATCTCTTATAAAAGTCTGCTCTATATTTCAAAAAATGAATTTCAAGAAAACCTAAGATGGTTGAAGAATGCCACTAATTTTTTAAAATGAAAACACTTTTATTAGCTCGACCCGACCATTCAACATTTCTGTATGAAGGACTACGAAATAACCCAGAAATTGACATAAAATTTCATACATTTAGTGCTTTTAAGAAAGGTTCTTGGTTGAATAAATGGAAACCTTCGGTTAAAAGTGTGGATTCGGAAGTTAAAATTTCTTATGCTTTTACCATTTTTCACCGATTGATGTATGAGTTGCAAAAAAGTGTAAACTACAATTATTACGAAAAAGAAAATCAAATTGCAGAATATTTTTTCAATCAAAATCTTCAAAAATACGACCATAAAATTGACATAATTCATTATTGGTCAATCTATTGTCACCAATCCATTAGAGATTTTCAACAAATAAATCCTCGAACAAAATTTATTGCTGATGTCTATGCCGCTCACCCAGATTATGTCTGTGAAATCTTAGAACCTGAGTATGATAAATACGGATTATCAATTGAAAATTCTCATTTTATCAAAAGTAGAAATAGAGATATTGCCTCATTGAAGGGTGTTGAAAATATGCTTGTTCCGTCTGAATACATGGCTGAAATTTATCAAAAATATTATCCGAAAACCAAAATTTTCACGGCAAGTTATGGATTATTTAATTACGATGAGAAGCCTATCAAATTATCTGAAATGGCAATTAATGAACCTCTTAAATTGGTTTTCGTTGGTAATGTTTCGATTGAAAAAGGTTGCGTTTATTTATTGGAAGCTATGAAAAAACTCTCAAATACAAACGTTCAATTGGATTTGATTGGTGAAATAGACAAATATCAAAAAGATATTTTCAAACCTTATTTCAAGCTAAAAAATGTAAAGTTTTTAGGCAAATTACCTAACTTAAAAATCCTTGAATTATTACACAATTATCATATTTTTGCGTTGCCAAGTCTTACAGATGCCTATTCATTAGCGGTTTCAGAGGCATTAGCTCATAAATTACCCGTCATTATTACTGAAAACGTTGGAAATAAAGACGATGTGAGAAAATTTAATATTGGTAAGATATGTGAGGTCAAAAATTCTGATGCTATAATTGAAGCCATTTTTTCTTTTCAAAATGAAGAATATAGACAGTATTTATCCGCAAATATTGCTAACTTTATTAAAGATAATAAACTAAATTCTTACTCATCAAAAGTCTTAAAGGTTTATAATCAGTTACTTACCAATTAACCAATAATAATTAACCACTAAAATGAGAGAGAGTCTATTTTTTGCTTCTGGCATTGATATATTCGTGCTTTTAACTTGCTCTTGGTTATTATTTCGACATGGCAAACTCTCAATTTATCATCCTGCCACCACTTATTTAGTTTTTCACACTTTTGCTTTCACGATTCGTTTACTTTTTTTAACCAGCGGTTCTGCTTTTTTCTTAGGCGGTCAAATTGAGTATTTTACCGAAATTGAAGCCCATGAAATTGTCAAGGCATCTTTATTAGCCGACTTAGGATTTGTCTCCATGACGACTGCTTGGCTATTAGAATCCAAGCGAAAAATTCCTTCAAATCTCCCAAAATCTGTAATTTTATTAGATGAAAATGTACTTAAATTGGTGCTTTTTATTACAATTCCTATTGGTATTTGGGGTATTTTTTCTCAATTATATATTCCAGGAATTGGCAAAGCACAAATTGATTTTGGGTCTTGGAGTGAATCTTCATATTTGCAAAATGCTCAGAACTTGTTGATTTTGAGCGTATTACTTATCTTTTTCAAATATGGTTTTCAAAAATATACCTTAATCATTTTTGGACTTTGTCTCTTCATTCTTGCTTTTCAAGGACAGCACCGTTACCGTGTTTTAGTGCCTTGCATATTCTTATTATTTCTCTATCTACACCGACAACAAAAACGATGGCTTTCTCCTCGCTTTGTGATGATGATTTTGCTTGGAATTATGGTTTTTTTACCCATGAAATACGTTGGAAAACTGATTCAACAAGGGGCATCATCGGAAGATTTAATAGAATTTGCATCCGAATATCGAGAAAGTTTGGGCAAAGGAGTAAATGCCGATTTTTCATTCTTAGATATGTATGCCTCAACCCTCACATTAATTGACCAAAAAGGTGGATATTATTACGGTTCAACTTACCTAAATCTCTTTCTAATCCCAATTCCAAGGCAATTTTGGCAAAATAAACCCTCATTGGTTCAATGGATTACAGACATTTCAACTCCTTCACGAAACTTAAAAGAATTAGGAGCAATTCCTACAATTTATGGAGAGGCTTATGTAAATTTTGGAATTTTAGGCATCATTTTCATCCCCTTTTTATTCGCAAAATATTCTACAAGATGGTATTTTAAAGTGCTAAATACGCACCCACAATCAATAAATCTTTACCTTTATTTATACTTTGCTGCAATTATCATTCAAGTTTATCGTGATGGATTAACTTCAATTATTATCTTTCTTTCAGCCTACAATATGCCTGGTTTTTTCGTTTATATTTTTAGTATTATTAAACAAAAACGTGCTTGAATAAATCAAAACTACATATTTGGATGAATATTTCAAGTTTTCATCAGAACGATTTGTTCAATGAACTGGCTGAAAATTATGATGAATTTGAAGTTATATTTGCTCATGCAAAAGATGAGGATAGAATAAATCAAGGATGGAATTCTGAACAAACCCAGCACTATAAATCAAAAACGATTGGCAAAGATTTGAAACTTTGGCAATTAAGTTCTTACGTGTTTAAGAATCGAAAAGCTACGCACATTGTCAATGGAATTTGGGCGGAGAAATCATTATTTTTTGTAGTCCTACTTTTGAATATTTTTAGAGTTAATTTCTTAATTTACTCCGAAGCCCCTATTGCAACAAAGTATAGAAGTTTCACTAAGAAAATACTACTGCATTTTATCATAAAACCCTTAGCTAAATTACTGATAATCAACGCAAAAGGATTTTTGGCAGTCTCTGTTTTTGCCGTGGAATATTTTGAAACTTTTGGTGTAGAAACTGATAGAATTTATCGTTTTGGATATTTTAGAGATGTGAAATCAACCTTTAAAAAAAGGTTGATTAATGAAATAACTCAACTTATTTTCGTGGGGCAACTTATTGAAAGAAAAGGAATTATGACTTTATTAGAAGCCATAAAAATCATTGCTAAAACCAACAAATATTTCCATTTAACCATCATCGGAACGGGAGAATTAGAACTCCTTTTGAAGGAGTTTATCAATATAAATCAACTTCAAAACAGAGTAACTTTATTGGGTGTTATCAACTCAGAAAATATTACTAATTACATCGAAAAAGCAGATTTATTGATACTTCCATCCATTTTTGATGGTTGGGGAATGGTTATAAATGAGGCTTTGCAAGTTCATGTTCCCGTTCTTGTTTCTGACCGTTGTGGAGCAAAAGAATTAGTAAAACATGAGCAAAATGGATTCATTTTTCAACACAATAATGTTGAATCACTTATTGAAAACTTACAAAAATTCTTGAATTTACCTTCTGGAAGAAAGATGGAAATGAAATGTTTTGCGGGAAGAATGGGAGAGAAAATTAGCATTCCAAGTGTGAGTAATCATTTGAAACTTTGTATAGAACATTGCTTAAAACCACAAAATATAAACCCAACCACTCCTTGGCTCAATGAATAAAAGAAAAATTTTACTTATTGGTGTACTCCCACCGCCAACTAATGGTCAATCAGTTGCTTTTCAGGCACTTGCGAGAGAAATGCAAGTAGAAACTTTAATCATTTCTGGTAAAAGAAATACAAATATTTGGGTGATATTTGGCAAAATTTTCAACTATTTTAAGGTATTATTTCGATTAATTTTTAAATTAATTTTCAGTCAATACGTAGTTTATCTTACTATTTCGCAATCAAAGGAAGGTTTTCTGAGGGACTTTCCAATTGTGTTTATTTCAAAAACTTTAGGAAGTAAAGTTGTCGTGCATATACACGGTGGAAATTATGATGGATTTTATTATTCCCAAAATCTATTTATCCAAAAACAAATTTGCAGGATGTTATTAATAACCAATTCAATTATTGTTCTGTCGAAAAGTCTATCAAAAATGTTTGATTTTGCCCCGAACTTGGAATTGAAAATTAAAGTTATTAATAATGGATTGCCTTGGAATTTTGAAGATAATCAATTCAATTACAAGACTTTACCCATAGATTCTGAATCACCCATTAAGATAATTTTCCTCTCGAATCTCATTGAATCAAAAGGTTATTTAGATGTTTTAGAAGCAACTTCTCTCTTAGTAAATGAATACGGATACAATATTAAAACCGCTTTTTGTGGAGAATTCATTCATTATGATGATGCTAAGAGATTTGGCACTTTATCAGAAGCGAAACATTATTTTTATGAGTTTATTGCCAAAAATAATTTAGAAAATCATGTTGAATATTATGGAATTGTTGAAAATGAAAAGAAGAAAGAGTTACTAAAAGAAGCCCACTTTTTTGTTTTACCAACCAACTATATTAACGAAGGACAACCTATCTCAATTATTGAAGCAATGGCTTACAGTTGTGTGGTATTAACAGCCGATTATCGGGGGATTTCTGACATGATAAATGTGTATGAATCAGGAGTTTATGTAAAATATGATGACCCTGCAGGAATAGCTCTTGAAATACATAATTTGATGCAATTTCCTACCAAATATCAAAGAATTTCAAGAAATGCTCATCAAAATTATCTAAAAAATTACACGAAAGAAATTCATTTGAGTACCTTAATTAATGAAATTCAAAGCCATACTCTTGAACCTCAGAATGCCATAAATTTCCACTCAAAAACTGCCCATGAATTTGATGAAAAATATAAATTATCTTCTCAATTTCAGCATCGTTTTGAGGTTTGGACGACACTTTTTGAGCAATATGTAAAACCCGAAATGAGCGTTTTAGATGCAGGTTGCGGGTCTGGTGTTTTTAGTATTTATTTGGCTCAAAAAGGTTGTAAAGTCACAGGTGTTGATGGTTCTGAAAAAATGATTGAACTTTGTAATGATCGTAGCCTTAAAAATAATGTAGGAATTAACTTTTACCAAGCCTTTTTACCGTTTGAAAATACTGATAATTACAGCAAACAGGATGTTATTTTATGTTCAAGCGTGTTAGAGTATATTGCTGATTATGAAATAGTTATTCAGCAATTTAGGCTTTTATTAAATCCAAAAGGCTTATTAATTATTTCAATGCCAAATCAAAATAGTTGGTATCGAAAAGTGGAAAAATACATTTTTAAACTCACAGGCAGACCGCCTTCTTATCAATATATTCAGCATATTGAAAAAGAAAAAGCGTTTACGAAAAGGCTCAGTATGTTTGGTTTTATATTATTAGAGGTCAATTATTATCCAAATACAAATCTCATATCAAAAACGTTGGAAAAGGTTGGAGTTAATGAGAAATATACTAATACGATGTTTGTGGGGGTTTATCAGCTAAAATAAAACTTTAATCACTTATGAAACAACTTATCCAACATTTCAAAACGGGCGAAACGATTTTGGAAGAAATACCCGTTCCGCAAGTGCGAAAAGGTTGTGTTTTGATTAAAACATCTCGTAGTTTAGTATCGTTGGGAACTGAAAAAATGTTGGTAGAATTCGGAAAGGCTAATTTTTTAGAGAAAGCTCGGCAACAACCAGAAAAAGTAAAACAGGTTTTTGATAAAATTAAAACCGATGGATTAAAACCAACAATTGACGCTATTTTTAAAAAATTGTCTGAGCCAATTCCTCTGGGATATTGCAACGTCGGCGAAGTCGTAGCGGTAGGAGAGGGCATTGCTGAATTAAAAATTGGCGACCGTGTTGCTTCAAACGGACACCATGCGGAAGTGGTTTGTGTACCTAAAAATTTGGTCGCCCGAATTCCTGATGATGTTTCTGATGATGAAGCCACTTTTACCGTTGTAGGAGCAATTGCTCTGCAAGGAGTCCGTCTGGCTGCCCCCACTTTGGGTGAAACTGTTGCGATTATTGGGCTTGGACTCATCGGACAATTGACCATAAAATTATTGCAAGCCAATGGTTGTGAGGTAGTTGCGTTTGATTTTGACCAGTCGAAAGTTGATTTGGCAAAGACAAAAGGAATTAAGGCTTTTAAGGTTTCGGATGATGTAGATACTGTGAAAATTGCCCTTGAAATTACTCAGAATATTGGCGTTGATGCGGTAATTATTACGGCCTCAAACAAATCAAACGGAGTGATTTCGCAAGCGGCAAAAATGTCTCGAAAACGGGGCAGAATTGTGTTGGTAGGTGTTGTTGGATTGAATATTAATCGTGCTGATTTCTACGAAAAAGAATTGACTTTCCAAGTTTCATGCTCGTATGGACCAGGACGATATGATGACAATTACGAACAAAATGGACAAGATTATCCCATTGATTTAGTACGTTGGACATTGAATCGAAATTTTGAAACGGTATTGAAATTTATTTCGACGGGTCAGTTAAAAGTGCAATCATTAATTACGGAAGTGGTTAATTTTCAAGATTATGAACAAGTTTATGACAATATCGGTAAATCAAATTCTATTGCTTCCATTTTGAAATATCGGGAAGATATTAACGTAACGCAAACTAAAGTTATACTCAGAAATCATGTTGTCCCTCATACAAATACAGTTTTAGGAATTATCGGTTCGGGCAATTTTACCAAAGCCACAGTTCTTCCTATTTTATCCAAACTCAAAGCCAATATTAAATATTTATCGTCTTCTTCGGGCTTATCGGGAACGTTATTAGCTAAAAAATTTAACGTTCAATATTCCACCACTAATAATGATAATATTCTGAATGATTCGGAAGTTGATGCCGTTATCATCACGACTCGGCACAATGCCCACGCTCGTATGTGTGTTGCAGCACTACAGGCAAGGAAGCACGTTTTTGTGGAAAAACCATTAGCACTTTCTTTGGAAGAAATTGAAGAAATTATTGAAGTTTACGAACAATCTGATAAAACTTTAACAGTTGGATTTAACCGTAGATTTTCACCTTTTGTTCAAGATGTTAGGCAAAAATTGGGCGGAATAGATCTTCCAATTAATGTTATTATTACGGTTAATGCAGGTGAAATTCAAGCAAATCATTGGACACAAAATGTGGGTATCGCAGGTGGAAGAATCATTGGCGAAGCCTGCCATTTTATTGATTTAATTACTTATATGTCAGGAAGTTTGGTGGATTCTGTAATAATGAACTCAATGGGAGAAAACCCACAAGAAAATACGGATAATGCCACTATTTTACTAAAATATCAAAACGGTTCAACGGGCGTAATTAATTATTTTTCTAATGGAAATAAAGGGTATTCAAAAGAAAGAATTGAGGTATATTCACAAGGGAAAACGATGATTATTGACAATTTCAAGAAGTCGAAATATTATGGGTTAAAATCCTCTGGAATGTCTGGAATACTCAGAAGTCAAAACAAAGGACACCAAGAACAATTCAGATTTTTTTTGGACAGACTAAAAAATGGCGGAGAAGCCATTATTCCTTTTGAAGAGATTATAAATACTTCAAGGGCAAGTATTTGTGCGGTGGAATCCTTGAAGTTGGGGGCTTGGGTTAAAGTTCCTATAAAATCGGACACGGATTGAACGGATTAGACCGCAACGGCGAACCGTATGGATAAATTATAAAATCCGTGCGTGTCTAATCCGTTCAATCCGTGTACCATCAGAAGCACTATCGCAACTCAGCAATCGAAGCAAAATCCATATCCGTAAAATCAAGATTTTCCCCTGCCATTGCCCAAATAAACGAGTAATTGGTCGTTCCAGCACCCGAGTGAATTGACCACGGTGGCGACAAAACCGCTTGATGATTTGCCACAACGATATGGCGAGTTTCCTGCGGTTGCCCCATCAAATGAAAAACTCGGTGGTCAACATTAAGGTCAAAATACAAATAGGCTTCCATCCGTCTGTCGTGTACGTGGGCGGGCATGGTGTTCCAAATACTGCCAGACTTTAAAACCGTCAAACCCATTACAACTTGACAACTTTGAATGCCCTCCCGATGAATATACTTATAAATTGTTCGTTCATTGGCAGTTTCTGGGCTTCCTAAATTCACAGGCGTAGCTTCTTCTTTACTCATTTTTCGAGTTTCGTAAGCATGATGGGAAGGAGCAGATAATAGGAAAAATTGAGCAGGATTTTCAGAAGCAATACTTTTGAAACTCACTGATTTTGAGCCTTTTGCCACGTAAAGAGCATCTAATTTTGAGAGGGAAAACGTTTCACCATCTACCAAAATTTTACCATCTCCACCCACATTAATAATTCCAATTTCACGACGTTCTAAGAAATAATCAGATTTCAAATTATCATAAGTCGGTAAATTGATTTCTGAATAAACTGGCATCACTCCACCTAAAATTACACGATCATAATGCGTGTAATACATATTAATTTCATTGTTTTGAAAGATTGATTCAATTAAAAAATTATCTCTAAGTTGTTGAGTATTAAAGCCTTGTGCTTCTTGCTGACTGATAGCTTGATAAGTTTGCATGGAGTATTTTATAGCGTTTTGTAAATGTTGTTTCTATATAATTTATACAAGATAGAACGCAAGCTGGCAACTCCACTGGGGGTTAAACCCAGCCTGCGTTAGTCCGATAATTTATTTCTTATGAATTATGAAAGAACCTAATTGTCTCATATCACAAAAAGTAGAATCAAAAATTTTTATACTGATAAAAAACAAAAACGCCTAATAGTCAAGCTGTTATACTTGAAAATCAGACGTTTTGTGGGTTAGATGATTTATATATCAGTGGATTATTTCTTACCGAAGCCAAACGAAATATACGCTTGAATTCCTGTATTACGCAACTGAAAATAGTCAGATAAATTTTTATTATTACCGAAAGAAAAGTCTTTATTTACATCCGTCATACCTAAATAATAACGACCTCCTAAAGAAATATTATCCGATACTTTGTATTCAACACCAGCAACAGCTCCAGCATCAAAATTATGAAATAATCCTTTGTAAGTAATTGAAAATAAGTCATTTACAACTCCCACACGAGAATTAATCATGTAACTGACTTGCGGACCAACTTGTAATTCCAAGCCTTCCGTTACTGGAAAAGTTATCAATAAAGGAACCGACAAATAATGAATTCCAACGTTACCAACGCTTGCTACTCTAAATCCTTGCATCGAATATAAAACCTCTGGTTGGAAGCCAATTTTATCAGTCAATTTGATGTCTTTTATGGCAATACCTGCATGAAAAGTTTCCTTTGGTGTAAAAATATTGGCTGGTTCAGGCGACACAATTACGTCTGAATGAGTGTATCCAGCTTTGAAAGCAACACTTTGACCGTTGACATTTACGAAAGTAATAACTGAAAGGGCGATGACCGCAATTAACTTTTTCATGATTTCTATTTGTTTTAATTTGGTTTAAATTCCTAAATTTAAACTTATAACGCAGAAAGCCCTCGGAGGTAAGTTAATGAAACGTTAATGCTTGTTAAGGAGATGTTAATGGTGAAATATAAACAAAAATGCTCAAATATTGAACCTGTAAATTTTCAAAATTTGAGCGTTAAGTAATTGATAATCAAATATTTAATCCTTATTTAGCGAAATATTTTTCTTGTCAATATTTATCTGATAAAAATAAGAAGCCAAAAGCCCTAAACCGCCAAAAATAAATATCATGGAGAAATGTGCTGTGTCGCCATCCATGTTTGTCAAACTTTCCAATAAAGAACCCATCAGTAAGCCAATCCCAAAACCAACCAAAACAAAGCCCCAACGAAGTGAATGACCTGGATTGACTTGATAAGAAATTTTTTGTGGTGGTGTAATTCCTTTGGCAATCATTGCCATCTTTTCATCATTTTCATACTTCCTTAAAAATACAATCATTGTAAAAACTCCGATTGTTCCAACAATTGGAATTAATAAAGCTACAAGTGGTATTAATGTTTTATCCATCATGTTCGTAAATGTTTTATAATTGTGAATGAATTGATTTCAGGGGATATGATGTAACTTGTTGTTGAAAGGTTACAGGTAGATGAAACTATCTGAATTTGGATTCGTGGGATTAATGGATTTTTTGGATTGCTCTGCGACATATAAATCCAAAAAATCCTTTAATCTGGTGAATCCAAATTCAGACTGAGTCGCACAGACAATATTCTTCCGTAACCTTTCCCCCAAAACCCGCATCTAAACAATTGTGAAAACCAACGAAACAGATAATTCTATTATTGAGCGTATTTTGTCTGGCGATAAGTTGGGGTATAGAGACCTTGCCAATCGCCACAAAGATTATGCGTTTACGGTGGCGTTTAAAATTGCGGGTACACGAGAAGATGCGGAAGAAATTGCTCAGGATGCGTTTATTCAAGCCTTTCAAGCCTTATCAACCTTTAATCAAGAAGCAAAATTTACGACTTGGTTTTATAGAATTGTCTTTAATACGGCTTTGATGTTCAAGCGTAAAACCCGAATTCAAACCGAAGATATTGAATATTCACAATCGGCTCAATCTGTCCTTGCCGATACCACTAACGAACTGAAAATCAGCGAACAACGACAATATATTCAGAAGGCACTCAACCATTTATCGCTCAATGATGTTACGATGATAACCTTATTTTATCTGAAAGAACAATCGTTAGAAGAAATAGCCCAAGTGGTTGGAATTTCTGCCGAAACCGTAAAAGTAAAACTTTGTCGAGCCAGAAGAAGATTGGCAGAAACAATGAGTAAAATGTTAGGGAAAGAAGTTAAGACATTAATATAAAAGTCGTAAGTGTTTAAGTCGTAAGAAAGAGGTAAAATATAAATTTCAATTTTACTTACAAATTATAGCCTTACGACATACGACTTATAAACCTACGACTACTTAAAAACATGAAAGACGAAGATATTTTTGATATTCTTGACGGTATTGCTTCCGAAAAAAAAATCTGTCAGCACCAAAAAATGCTTTCAGAAAGTGCTGATTATCAGATACTTTTCTCAGAGTATGCTCATATGCACTCGTTACTCGCAGAAACAACTATGGAAAAAACTGCCATAAATTTTACCGATAAATTAATTGATAAATGGGAGTTATCACAAGAAGTTGTGATGGTCAGACAGTCGAGTAAACTGCCGATTTATTTTTTGATTGGAATGTCGATTTTGGTGATTTTATTGATTATTTCAGTTTTGCCAATGATTAATCAATCAACAATTCAACTTGATTTGAGTAGGCCTTTAAGCATTTTGCAAGATAAATTATTTACTCGTTTCTTCTTGATAATCAATGTATTAGTAGCTTTATTTTTTATTGACAAACGATTTTTGAAACCTTATTTTGAGAGGAAGATTAGAACATAATATACAAGGACGACTTCCTTTTGAAGGAAGTCGTCCTTAAACTATTTCATCTTAAACTATACCAACAAACCCTCAACATCAACTTCAACAAACTCAACTTTATCATTCTCACAAATTGGACAGCAATAAGTTGAAGGCAAATCCGCAAACTTCACACCCACAGGAATTTCATTGACTGAATCGCCGAAACGTTTATCGTAAATGGTAAAACAAGTTTTGCATTGATGAATCTTAATAGGCTGTAAATCAGACGCTTTTACCTCTTTTTGTTTGATTATAGAAACCTCTTGCTTAGAATTTTGAGCATAAAAACGCTTCGTTAACCGTTGTAAAATCTCTGGAACGTGAGCTTTGTTTATTCCTTTTTCAAATAAAACTAATTCACGAGTATTTGGGTTGAAATCTGTGGTATGATAAATGTCAAAAGCACTGAAAAGTCCGCCAAAAATCTTTCTTTTTTTAATTACAACTGACCCAAAAACTTCTGATTTTGAACGAGTTTGTACGGCAAAACTTAATCCAAAAGTACGGACATCTTCATCATCAAATTCACGGATAATTGCTTTTTTTAATGCTAATCCCTCGAGTGCTAAATCTTCTACTTGCCAGTTTAATTCATTAGCGGCATGACGAACGTTGATAGTATATTTTCCTAATAATTTATCCCAAAGATTGCGATGTTTATTTTCTATTCCTTTGATAATCAATGACTTCCACGGAGTAGTACAGATTTGTCCGATTTTAGTTTCTAAACATAATTTGCAAATTTCTTCTAAAAAATCTACGGAAAATGTTTCATTTCTACGGTAAATGCCCAACCACGTTTTATCACCGTAACGATTAAATCCTTCATAATAAGGCAGTGAGAATTTAGGTAATTTCAAGTCTTCTAAAACCACTTGCGAGATGATTTCACCTTTGGCAATAACTTTGTCATAAATCTCATTTTCATCCATTTCTGAGTTTCTCATAATCACTTCTTCAATACGTTTACAGATTTTTGGAATTTCTAAGGTATAAATCAAAATGGGGAATCTAAAAACTTTATTCGATTGCCTCGGACGGACGTATAAGTACCAGAAATTTTGCGTATTTGAGGCAATAAAATTGAGATTTCCCGTAAAAAAGGGCGTAAAAGATTGTTGAAAATCAGAGATATTAACCTTCAATTTTGGCTGATAATCGAAGCCATCAAAAATATCATTATAAATTCCTTCCGAAATCCATTGACCCGTCGGGAATACTTCTTCGGTACAATAGGAGGTAATAATATTGGGGTAATCATCCGAATTAATTTCAAAGCTAATCTTAGATTCGTGCAATTTTTTCTTTAATTCCACTATTCCACTTCCACGCACTGTTTCAGATTTTACGTACATCAAAATTTGCTGTCTCGCTCCAAAACGCACTTCACGAACTCCTGCCTCACGGGCTGATGAAAGGATATATTGTAATGTCCCAGAGGAAACAATGCCCCCCATCAAATTTATCTTTAATAATGAATAGTCTTTCATGTTATAAAAGCCCCCGACCCCAGAGGGGAATTGAATAATAATTCCCTCTCTGGGGTTAGTGGCTGTTAATAATTTAGTAATAAATACTTAATATACTGAAAATCAGTAAGATGTATTTTAAATTTATTCATATAACGATTCTAATATTTAATATAAATCAAGATTTTAGAATAGTATTATTTCCAGAAATATGATTTTTTTTAGAAGAACTTTCTTGAAAAAGTTAAAATTTTATCTTTTTTTGAATGATACTTTAATAATTTAGTTATAAGTTTACATCGTCAATCGATTGGCAAGCGTAAGTATTCAAGCATTTAGAATGAGTTTTGAAACAAGTTTTGTAATCCTTGCGAATTCATTTTTAAGGAATTAATAATCTAAACAAAGTAACGTTCGAGTTAAGTTTATTAATATTTTAAATAATTAGATTCTTGAAAATATGCAATTTTAGTTTAACAAATAAATCTATCATTTAGAGATTAACGAAATAAAAAATCTCTTTAAAATATAATATTAAAATCATGAATAAGAACACTGTAAAAGCATTTATCGTAGCGATAGCTATGGTTTGCACATCGAATTTATCTTCATTTGCCAATAATACAAATGATGAAACTGCTGCTGCTGTGAAGACTAAAATAACTCAAGTAAATAAGACGTTGAGTTTTAATGTTTGGATTGAGAATACTGGTAAAAAAGTAATGGTTGTTGTGTTGGATGCTGACAAGAATGAAATTCACCGTGAATATGTGAGTCCTAAGTCAGAGAAATTTGCAAAAACATTCGATTTTTCAAATTTGAGCGATGGAAAATATACAATTGAAGTAATTTCTTCAAACGTTGATGTGGTTGAGTCAAAATCTTTTGAAATCAAAACTAAACAAATTATAAACCGTGACATTTTCGTTGCGATTCGTTAATTATTGTAACCCGATTTTACAAATCGAACAAGAATTTAACCTCCAAATCATAGGGAAGTTTATCGAAAGATGATTTCCCTATTTTTTTAGTCTGAATTTGGATTGCGAAACGTCGCAATCCAAATTCAGACAGGGTCGCTCAGACAGCTTTAACCAATTCTTCTGCCAACACATTCTCCAAAATTACTCTTACTTCTGGACGGCAACTTCCGCAACCCAT
>JAYVRF010000146.1:0-22644 GCA_043756925.1 Arcicella sp.
GTTTCGGGTTAATCATAAAAGCCCGATGTACTCGCAAAAAACCGTGCGTTTCAAGATGACTTTCAAAGTATTTGATAGTATGAGCAACCAATCTTTCTTTGCCTTCTTTCATGTGAAATTTGGTATAATTGGCATTGCCTTCTACGAGAATAATACTGCTAATAGACACCTTTACGGAGGTTCTATGATTCAAAATCAAAAGAGTATTATTACCTTTTTGTTGGTATGTTTTCATATAATTGGCAATAAAGTGTCAGTTTTAGAACCCTAATTTTAGTCTCGTAATAGTATTATTAAAAATAACCTTTCCATTACTTCGAGTTTCTACCTTTTTGGCGTTGGCATCGTTAGTATTAACGGTTACGGTATGGTTTACTTCAATAATTACATTATCGGCGGTGGTTGGTACTCTGTTCAAGTTCCAAGTGGCGGGGGTTTCCCAATTGCCCGATACCACGCTCGTAATGACCGAAATACAACCCACTCCCCCAATGGTCAAAGATGCCGTTGCCGTTGGCGTTATAGGGTTCGGACAAGCATTCACCGAAGGAGTCATCGTCAAAGCATAAACATCATTAGCAACCGCATTTGTAATGATAATATTTTGGGTTGTTGCTAAATCTATATTATTTTTCTTCCATAGATAGGTGGGCGTTCCTCCATTAGTTGGTGTAGTGGTAATTGTCTGGGTTGTTCCAGCACATACGGTTGTTGGACTAATACTCACCGAAGGCGTTGTAAGAGCATTCACCGTTACACTCACTGATGATCTTGGACTTTCACAACCATTCACCGTTTGCGAGGCGTAATAAGTATTTGATGCTAAGGGGGTTGTTGGTGTTAGTAAATTACCTGCCGTTGCGGCATCATACCATTTAATGTTTTCACCCGATGTGGTTACTAAATCTGCTACGGTTTTATTACCACAAAAAGTCTGAGCAATCGCCGTTGGGGCTGATAGTTGTGTGCCCGTTACTATCAATGAAAATGGTTTGGCAGTAGCGGGGGATGTGGCACTTTTTCTTACCAAAATTCTGTATTCTTTTCCAGCCACAGGATTGGCAATTTTTACTTGTTTGTAATTATTTCCGTTTCCATCAAACCAATCGGTTTCAATCGTAGCATCGGCCATTCTGTTCGCCATTGCACTTGGTTTCCACGTCCTTACATCCACGGAGTTGGTCATGTTTCTCACCATAAAATCAAAATTATGGACAATTCTGGATGTAGTTGGGTCTATTCCGTCTGCCAGTACTTGTTCCGTGCCTCCATCGTCCGTCCAAGCAATTGATACAATCAAGGGTTCGCAACCACTCGCATATACACTTCTGAACAGTTCACCGTTGTTATCATTTGGCACATTATAGGTTATTTCTTCCATATAACTTCCTTTTGAAGTTCCATCTGTTACAGATTGAGCCGTAGGACTTCCAGCCGCACTTCTATATTTGATGGCATTGGCGGCTTTTTCAACGTTGAGTAATCCCCAACCGAATTTGTGGTCGGGTCCAGGTTGTCCTAAATCTTCGGCAGTTCCCAACATTAAAGCTTTCAAGGTAGCGGATTTCATAAAACTACCGTAGAGACTTCTGTAGTATTGTTGTAATAAAAGCCCAGAGGCGGCAGCGGCGGGTGAAGCATAAGATGTTCCACTTGAGTTTAAACCATTACCACTATACGCTACATCAGAGGGTATATTGGTAGTTTTATCGGCAAAAATTGATGAATTAATTCCCGTTCCCCTCGTTACAATTTCGGGTTTCACACGCCCATCATCCGTAGGTCCCCAGTTACTGTAACTTGACATCGCTTTGTCGCCATCCACTGCTCCAACGGTTATGCTATTTTTAGCCGCCGACGCACCCGTCATTAAATCGTAACCTGCTTTGGCACTGTTTCCATTACTTTGTTGTTCGTTACCACCCGCTACAAACGGAAGATAGTAAATATTCTGATTAGTAAGATTATCCCAATTTCTGGCTTCACTATCATAGGCACCGAATTTCCAAGTTGGCACTGTATTATCATTTGCTAAACCATACGAGTGATTTGAAATCAAATAAGCCTGATTTGAAAAAGCGGTCATTTCAGCAAAATCATCACTAAAATCATAATTAAGTGCCGTTGCACCATGGGCAATACCCCGTGCTGATGGCTGATTGGCAATATTTTTACCTACGATTGTTCCCGAAACGTGAGTTTGGTGATTGTTTCCACTGAAATTGCTTGCGCTACCATCAAGGGTTTGCCCTGCTTGCATGGCTACTTTACCCGACAATAATTCGTGTGTAGCCCGTACTTGACCACCGTCCCAAACCCCCGCAACCATGTTCTGTCCTGTGATATCTACGCCAAGCGTGCCACCCATATACATTTGGTCGGCTTTGATTAAAGTTCCTGAATCTTTGTTTTTGGTATTGATATAAACAGGATTTCCCTCCGCATCAATATCTTTTAGAAAGTATAGCGAGCCATTTTTCACAAAAGTTCTTTGAAAAGTTGGGTGTTCTTTGAGGTATGCCTCAACCCTTAGATTTCTTGCGGTAATTTCAAGTTTTAATGTATTTTCGGCAGATAAACGAGCGTTTTCTGATTGTGGATTATTAGCTTGGTATTCACGGATAATTTTTGCTCGGTCTTCGGCAGTTTGGGCTTTCACAGAGAAAACAAGAATAAAGAAATTAACAAACAAGAGAGGTAAATGTTTTGCGGTCATGATTTGGGGATAAAAGATTTGTGATTGTGTTAATTGCCAAACAAAATTAGAATAGAATATTTGTTTATAACACAGGGGGTAACCCCCGTATTGAGATATAAATGGAATAAGAATGGTGATTTTTTATACTTTTGTTTTCTGATTATGTTTCTGTTACAATTCATTGGTCGAACACGAAGGTAGTCCTTTTGAGGGACGACCTCCGAGCATTTATGTATAAAACATAGAAAACCCTCACATTTTTAACCACCAATTTCAAAATGACATATCAAAAACGAAGCCAATATTTAACCATATTTTTTAGTGTACTCACTTCCTTGTTTTTATTGATAAATTGTCAGAAAAAAAATGATAGTAAAGGAAACATTTATGCAAAACCGTCCGAAGAAAAATTGGATAAATACGGTATGTATCTCAAAAATCCAGCTAATTTTTTTGATACCACATACATGAATTTTTTCAGTAAACGATACCGTCAATTGCTGAAAGAAGACAAAATTGATTCAGCCGCCCAAGTATTATACATTACTGGAAAAAATTTGGACAAAAATTACCAATACGATACTGCTTTCATACAAACCAATTTGCATTTTTTGGCAAAATACAAAAAACAGATAACCGACAAATATTATTCGGGCATTTACGGAAATATTGGTAAAATTTACTACAATGCTGGAAAATATGAACTTTGTACGGTCTATCTAAATAAAAGTATTATCAAAGCCAAGGATAACGAAACGTTTCAGAATAATGCGGATGCCAATTATAGTTTAATCTACAGTTATTTGAATACGGGAAAATTTGAACAGTCATTATCTGCAGGAATCAAATCGCTCCAAATGTTTGAGCAACTAAAAGATACCGCTTTTCAAGCAGCGACTTATTCAGGAATTGCGGGTATTTATCGGTATCAAGAAGATTATCCTGAAGCCATGAAGTATGAAAATAAGGGTTTTGAATTATTGAAAAAAACTACCGACACCAATGTGATGTTGACCATTTCGTTCAATAAACTCTCCTTGTATGATGAGATGGACGATAAAAGACTAATTCCTTTTATTGATTCGACCGTTGCCCTTTACAAGGCTTGGTCTCAAAAAACTATGTATGATACTTTCTCAATAAATAGCTGGTTAGCATTCAAGATGGTTTCCGAAAATAAACTATCCGAAGCAAAAATTATTTTGGATAAACTAAAAACTATCTTCCCAAGAATAAATGATGAAGTTGGCATCGACTATTATCTGGTTGCTCTGGCTGGATATGAAATTAAAATGGGGAAGGGTTCGGAAAATGTCGCCTATTATCTTAAACGAATACCTGAACTAAAGGACAACGAAGACTATCTGAAATTAGAATTAATCAATCAAATTTTATACGATGACGCACGCCTAAAAAAGGATTACAAAGGTGCTTTGAAGTACAAGGAAGAGATACAAATTGCCAATGATAGTTTGAGTAATAAAGTACTAAGAATCAAGACAAAAGAATTAGATAAAAAATACCAAACCCAAAAGAAGGAACAACAAATAAACTTACAGAAAAAGGAAATTGAGCAGAAAAATACATCCATTGCCTTGTTATTTGCCTCAATCATTAGTTTATTTTTCCTGATTTTTGCCTATTATTTATGGCAAAAACAAAAAACGCTGAAACAAGATAAAACCAATAGTATGAACTTCACTAAGCAACTCTTGGAAAATACCGAAGACGAAAGAAAACGGATTGCCAGCGACCTTCACGATAGTATTAGCCACGAATTGCTCAATTTGAAGTCTATTATTAAGCAAGATTTTGCCACGGTAAATACAAAAATTGACAGCATTATAAACGACATCCGAGGCATCAGCCGCAATCTGCATCCTGTGATGTTTGATAAAATTGGTTTAGAACCCAACATTGAACAATTGGTGGAAAGAATTCAGCAACAAAATGATTTTATGGTCAGCACTGAAATTGATTATAAAGGTTTGCTAACTTCCGCCGATGAACTGCAGATTTACAGAATTATTCAGGAAGCTCTCACTAATATCATCAAATACGCCAAAGCTCACGCAGGAAAAATAACGATGGAGGAAAATCAAGACAATATTACCATTGAAATAAAAGATAATGGCAAAGGTTTCAACGTGAAAGAAGCCTTGAACAGTGGCAAATCTTTTGGCTTGCATAACATTATCGAAAGGAGTCGAGTCATTGGTGGAGAAGCCAAGATTCAATCGTCCACCGAAGGCACGGTTATCAACATCACTATACCCAAAAAAGCATGAAAATATTAGTTGCTGATGACCATCCACTAACCCTCATGGGAACGAAAGGTTTCATAGAATCTTTGGGATACGTGGTAGAAGATATTTGCTCGAATGGCATTACGGCTTTCAACTTAATCATAGCTCACAAGCCTCAAATAGCTGTTTTGGACATCAATATGCCAGGTTTGGACGGTCTGGAAGTTTTAGAAAAAGTATTTACCCAAAAGCTAAAAACGAAGGTTGTTTTATTAACGATGCACAAAGAAATGAGCGTTTTTAATAAAGCAAATCAGTACGGATTATCGGGTTATATTTTGAAGGAGTACGCCCAAGAAGAACTGGAAATTTGTTTGAAAGAAGTAACTAATGGTAACCAATACATCAGCCCTAATTTGACCCATGACCTGACAATTGATAGAAATATTAACCACAATTCGGAGTTACTAAAATTAACTTTTGCCGAAAAAAAAATCGTGGAATTAATCGCTCAACATAAAACTTCCCGACAAATTGCGGAATTATTATTCATTTCTGAAAAAACCATTGAGGGACATCGGACAAATATAATTCAGAAATTGGGTTTACCGAAGGAGAAAAATACATTGTTGGTTTGGGCGAGTAAGCACTTTTAATCAAAATTAAAACTCCATCACTTCACTCCTACCCGAAACACCATTCTCATTAAAAGCCTCAATCACACAAAAGTATTTTGTCCTACCGTTAAAGTCCTCAATTGTAATAAGTTAGGAGCATCTCCCCAAATTTAATATGTTTGACATAATTTGTCAGGAGCAATTCCCCGAAGGATATTATAGCCCCGATACATATACCATTTGTCCAAATCTTCATTATAAAAAAGGGCGGGATACTAAGGTTCGATGTATTGCGGCAAACGAGGTAACCAACGTTTATAAAATTGTAACTTGCCTTTTTTAGGTTCGGTACTGATAAGAATTGGGCATTGTTCAAAAGTAGATTGGAACAAAAAAAGCGTGTCTCGCACCGACATTGCCACAGGGGGACACATATCCTCAAAGGGTCAACATACTCGGCTTGATATATTTCCAATTAATCAGGTTTTTGGAATGCCAATATCCACCCGAAATCGTTACAAAAAGATACTATTCATTAGGGCGACCCTTCGCTTTATGATTGATGATAAGGGGGTCTGCCCCAGAACGATAGGAAATTTGTTCATTTTATTGTTCAAAATTATACCGATAGTTAATATCCAACGGATTACAGTAGGCTTTTTGAGTAAGATTTTAAGCAGGCAATTAGTTGATTATCAGGGAGATAAATATCAACAAAGAGGTACATGATTTCATGATTTTGTTTTCAGAAGGTAATTTAAAAGAGTGTGTATTCTCATAAATGTCCGCAAAGATGATAACCATGAGTAGGTAAATTTCTAAAATATGCTACTAATTGACTTTTAGTCGTACTCCTAAAACAAGAGATTTTTTTGATATATTTCTTGCAAAACTCTGAGAAACTTTGTGATATTTTTTACAACAAATCTAACTCAATCACCAAATCCTCCCCGCAATTTACCCCAAAATCAAAGCCTTTGAGCGAGTCAATTACTTTCACATTTTCCATGAGTTTACCAGTAAAATGAAGCGTGATTGATTCGGCATTTTTGCGAGTTGAAACGATTAATGGATGCACTGAACCATCCAATAATTTCACAATATCTTCAGCAAATTCCTTAAACATTAAATTAACGGGCAATTGATAATATTGACCGTCCAAAGTAACAAAAACTGGAATGGGTAAATATTCCGTTGAAGCCGCTAATTTCCCATAAGCCATTCGAGCCTTTACGAAGCTATCTTCTTGATTTTCATGGGTATACCCTCCAAAAACTACGGCTACTTTTTTACGATTTGGCAATTCTTCAATGCGTTTTGCAATGGTAAAATCTAATTTATCTAACAGTTTTTGGAACTTAAAAGTATTCTTACTCGCCCGAATACGCTCACGGATTGACTGACGGATAAAATACGTAATTGCATCCGTTACATTCATACCAATTTCTGCCATTTGCTTGAAAATCAGCGAAGTAGGTGACATTCCTGGAATGGTGTTTGGATCGTGTAAAATTACTCTGTCATCGGGGGTTAAAAACCCATCGATCCGAGTACAAACCCCAAATTTCAAGGCATCAAAAGTGGCTTTTACATCGTGCTGAATTTTTTGATTATTTTCCAAGGAAGTATCAACGGGAATTTTTTTGCGAGTAGTATTTGATTGATATTTTGCCTTAAAATCAAATACTTCAACGGCAGCAATTATTTCAGTAGGTGGCAATGCAACTGACTCACAGTCAGGTGTTTGAATAACTCCGCAACTGAATTCCTGTCCTTTCACAAATCCTTCAATTAAGACGGCATCTTCGGAATTCATGGAGATAAGAGTAGCCCACCGAAGCGTCGGTCGTTCCGCCCCCAGGGGGGCTATTATTTCATCTAATTTTCTTAACAACTCCTCTGGATGATAAATTACTTCTCCATTCAACGAAACGGGTAATCCAATTCCCTCATCTAAATTCGCCATGCGTTGCACGAACTCATGTTTATCAACGCTATTCCACTCATTTTCAGATACTTCTCTGATAAAAAGACATTGTTTAACGGCTTTCTCAAAATCTTCAACCGAATCCTCCTTCACAAAGGAAACGCCAATGGATGAACCTTGATGCGGTGCTTTTACAACAAACGGAAGTCCTACTTTCTCTTTTATTTCCTCAAAAACCTTTGCTGAATCATTCGCTTCAAAATAAGCACGAGTCAGCGTAGTTGTTTTTTTATCAAGTCCAACGGCAAGTTTTATTAAATCGTTTTGTGCAATTTTATCAATCCCAATGGAAGAACCCATCAAACTTGGTCCAGAATACGGGATTCCGTACCATTCCAAAAGCCCTTGAATGCTGCCATCCTCGCAGGCGGGACCGTGCATGGCGATAAAGGCAAACTTGAAATATTCAGAAAATTTATCGGGAGAAATCTTTGTTCCGACTATCGAAATCATCGTAAGTAATTCATCGTCAGACATTTGACCTAATGATTCAGCATAAATACGATAATTGCCTTGATACGATTGTGGGGGATAAAAATCTCGAATTGAAGGGGCATAAACCAATTCGGGATTTAATAAAATAAAATTCCCGCAACCATCCACAAAGATAGGTACAGGTTCAAAAAGTGATTTGTCGATGTTTTCCATGGCGGTTTTTCCACCAGCAAAACTAATTTCACGTTCACGGGCAGGACCGCCAAAAAATATGCCTATTTTCATTAAGATGGTTATTCGTTTTCTAAACTTGTTTTATGGTCAAAGTTAAAAAAAATACTTATTATTTATCCACGAATAATCAATTTAGTTAGTCGTAATAAAACAAAACTCCGCATGAAGTAATTTCTTCGTGCGGAGTTTTAAACTTTTAAACTATCCAACTTTTTAACTTTTTTACAAGTTCTCTCTTATCTTAGATTTATCCATCGTTGCCATTGTTCCAAAGACGTAATCCCACAATGGAGAAGATACTCCAAAAACGGCATTGCCATCTTTATAATGATGTACGGCATGATTTATCCACAACTGCTTCATGAAATTTTTGGGTGGTGCGTAGGCGTGTACTGAATAATGTACCAATAAATACGCCGCATAACCCCAAATAAAACCAGGGAAAAATGCGTAGGCAGATTCTCCCATAGTATAGAAAAATATGATAAAAAGCGTAATAGCGGCAACGGCAGCAATCATTGGAGGCATTGCTAAGCGAGTTTTATCTTTTGGATATTCGTGATGAACACCATGAGCAACATATTGAAAATTTGCACGAGCTTCCGTGGTAGGTTCGATGTGATAAACACTGCGATGCACCCAATATTCAATGAATGTAAAAACGATTGCACCCGTTAAAAACAAACTACCTATAGCCCAATTACCTAAATTAGTGTGCGTAAAAGCGTAGTAGCCAAGCACAGCACCCGCTAAAAAAAATATCGTTACGGGCGTGGCGATATGCGTATGTGAAAGTTTCTCTAAAATAGGGTTATCAAATAACTGTTTTGTTCCACTATTCTTAGGTCGTATTTTGTTTTGTGTTGCTTCCATAAAATTACTTTACTGGTAGGATTAGCTTATTTATTTAAAGAATTAAATTTTGCAAAAATTGTACTAATTTAATAAAAATTGCTAAATACCACTGTTTTCATTGAACTATAATCACAAAGATACGTAATTATTTAATTTGTGGTTTTGTTAATTTAGAAATTTTATTTCTCAACTTTTGGGAGACTTAGCTCGAATAATTAACCTCAACGACTGGTCATAAGTTACATAATTCCAAAGCCAATTAATGAAAATCAACACTTTATTCTTCACGCCCACAATTGCCATCAAATGAACAAACATCCACGTTAGCCAAGCAAGAAATCCTTGAAATTTCAAGAAAGGTAAATCCACTACTGCCAAGTTTCGTCCAACGGTTGCCATTGAACCTAAATCTCTGTATTTAAAGGGTTTAGGTTGATTTCCTCTGATTAAACTAACTAAATTTTTAGCTAATAATTTTCCTTGTTGAATGGCAGGTTGAGCTACTTGCGGATGCCCATTCGGGAACTTTTCTTCGGTCATTAAAGCCACGTCTCCGAGGGCAAAAATGTTCTGGTAACCATCCACTTGGCTGTAATTATTGACCTTCATTCTTCCGCCCCGCATAATGATGGATGGATTTATGCCTTCAATGGCATTTGCTTTCACACCTGCTGCCCAAACCAGATTATTTGTCCTAATTTTTGAACCATTCGCAAAGTGAACATACAAACCATCAAAATCACTTACACGACTATTTAACATCACGTTTACCCCCAATTGTTCAAGATATTCTTTTGATTTTATTTGAGCATTTTTTGACATCGGTCCTAATAATTCAGCTCCAGATTCCACAATGTAGATTTGCATTAATTCAAAATCTAATTCAGGATAATCTTTGGGTAAAACGTACTTTTTCATTTCTGCTAACGTTCCTGAAAGTTCAACGCCTGTGGGTCCTCCGCCAACCACGACAATATTTAACAATCCAACTCTATCTTCCTGATTATCAGAAACTAAGGCTTTTTCAAAACTTTCTAATAATCTATTCCGAAGCCCCAACGCCTCTCCTACTGACTTCATTGGCAAGGCTTTTTCTGCAATATTTTGGTTGCCAAAAAAGTTGGTATCTGCCCCAATTGCCATTACTAAAAAATCGTAAGAAATATCACCTAAATTGGTTTCAATCGTGTTGTTTTCAGAAATAATTTTTGTAACAGAAGCTACTCTCACGTGAATATTTGGGTAATTATGAAACGCCAGACGAAGAGGAAATGATATGGCAGAAGGCTCAATTCCAGCAGTGGCAACTTGATAAAAAAGGGGTTGAAATTGATGGTAATTGTTCTTATCAATCAAAACGACTTGAAAATCATCTTTACCCGCAAGGCTTTGGGCAAGTTGCAAACCACCGAAGCCTGCTCCGATGATAATAACTCTTTTTTGATTTGTTTGGGGGATGTTTAGGGGCATGATTTAGCTTTTTGATAGAACATAGATTAAAAAATTTAGTTAAAAATCATCCGTTTCTAATCCGTGCTCAATATTTTACGTTATTGATATTTGGATAATCTATTTCTCCGCACAAACTTGATTAGGAAACTTCCAACTTTTGGCGGTTACTTTTTCGTAATAACGTTCATACAAAGGTAAGATTTTTTCAATATCAAATTCTTTTGCTCGTTCAAGGGCATTGTACTTGAATTGAACTAATTTTTCGTCATTTTCTAACAATGAAATAGCATTTTTTGCCATATCTTCCACATCGCCAATTTTGGAAACATATCCCGTTACGCCGTGAATATTTACTTCGGTAATTCCTCCTGCATTCGATGAAATAATGGGCACTTCGCAAGCCATTGCTTCCAAAGCTGCAAGTCCAAAACTTTCTTTTTCGGAAGTTAATAAAAACAAATCTGCTAAGGATAAAACCTCCTCAATAACATCTAATTTACCCAAGAATCTAACGTCATTTTGAACGCCTAATTCACGACAAAGCATTTCAATGTTTGTCCGTTCTGGACCATCGCCCACTAAGAGTAACTTGCTGGGAATCTGTTTATTAACTTGATGAAAAACTTGTACAATATCTTCAATACGTTTAACTTTTCTAAAATTGGAAGTGTGCATTAATAATTTTTCTCCGTTGGGACAAATAGCAATTTTGAAGTGGTCTTTTCTGAGTTTTTTGAAACGTTCCAAATCAATAAAATTGGGAATTACTTCAATATGATTCACAATTTCAAACTCTGCGTAAGTATCATTTTTTAGACTTTCAGAAACTGCCGTAACTCCATCAGACTCATTAATTGAAAATGTTACGACGGGTTCAAAAGAGGGATCTTTGCCCACAAGCGTAATATCGGTTCCATGCAAAGTGGTGATGAAAGGAACATGAATGCCTTTCGACTTCAAAATTTGTTTTGCCAAATAAGCTGCCGAAGCGTGCGGAATGGCATAATGCACATGAAGTAAATCAAGACGTTCGTTCGTAACAACATCCACAATTTTACTCGCCAAAGCTGATTCGTAAGGTAAATATTGAAAAAGCGGATATGACGAAATACTGACTTCGTGATAATTGATATTTTCGTTAAAAAAATCCAATCTCGAAGGCTGAGAATACGTAATAAAATGCACTTGATGACCCACTTTTGCGAGGGCTTTTCCTAATTCGGTGGCTACTACGCCACTACCGCCGTAGGTTGGATAACATACAATTCCAATTTTCATTTATAAGCAATGAGGGAATGATTGATTGAGTGAATGAAAGAATACATCAATAGAACAAAGAAAAATTAAAAATGTCTCACAGAATAGGATTATTTCTTTTTTGCGGAAATAAAAAGAGATAATTTTGGGATGAAGTAATTAGAGATTGGGTAATTGGAGATTAGGTAATACTGCAATATATGTTCGTTTACCTAATCCCTAATTACCCAATCCCTGATCCCTAAACCCCCAACATGAAGTCAAACCGTAAAGTAACATACCTCCAAGCTTTGCAAGGATTTAGCCGATTGATTCGTTGGCAAAATTTGGCGATTATTGTGTTTACGCAATACTTTACCAGATTCTTCTTGATTGGCGGTAAAGACCTGTCTTTCAGTTATTTAATAGAAATTATTATCGAAAAAAAACTGTTTTATATCTCTCTGGCAACGGTCTTAATTGCAGCTTCTGGCTACATTATTAACGATTATTACGACATTAAAATTGATTTGGTTAATAAACCTGAAAGAGTGGTCATTGGGCGATATATTAAACGGCGTTGGGCTTTAGTAATACATCAGATTTTTAATGGTTCGGGTATTTTATTGGGATTATTAGTCAGCAAAAAAGTGGCACTGGTAAATTTTTTGGCAGTTTTTTGTTTATGGTTATATTCCAATCAATTAAAAAGATTAGCTTTTTGGGGTAATCTAATGGTGGCAATTCTAACGGGATTTTCACTTTTGGTTTTAGCAGTTTATTATCCAGGACATCAAAGTGAAGTTTGGATTTATGCTATATTTTCGTTTTTTATTACTCTCATTCGTGAAATAATTAAGGATATGGAAGACGTAAAAGGTGATGAAAGACACGGTTGCCGAACCCTACCCATCATCTGGGGAATTGCTCGCACGAAGTTGTTGGTTTATGTACTGATTGCTTCTTTTATTACTACCCTTTTTATCTTGGCAACTAAATTACCCAATGACAGAGTTGCCTATATTTTCCTAATTATGATGTTGCCTGTGGGCTTTGTAACCTACAAATTAGTCTATGCCGACAAACCCCGAGATTTTGCTTTTTTGAGTGATGCTTGCAAGATGATTATGCTATTGGGGGTTTTGACAATGGTGGTGGTGTAGGAAATTTAAAATATTAAGAAATGACAAACTTAGATAACATAGACCTTCATATCTTAAAGTTTCTTCAAGATGATGCTTTAATGACGAATAAAGAGATTGCTTCACGCTTGAACATGACCACAACGCCCATTCACGAACGCATCAAACGCCTTGAACGTGAGGGAGTTATCGAAAAATATACTGCCATTCTCAATAAATCAAAATTGGGAAAAAGTTTGGTCGTTTTGGTGGACGTGACCTTGAAAGAACACGCTGCGGTATTTTTGGAACAATTCGAGAAGGATATTTTGCTTCTGCCCGAAGTGGTTGAATGCTATTGTATTTCGGGAGGTTCAGATTTTTTGTTGAAGGTTTTGATAAAAGATATGGATGAATATCGGCATTTTATTCTCCATAAATTAGCGACTCTTGCCAATATCGGAAACGCTCAAAGTCGTTTTGTGGTAAATGAAATTAAAAGCCAAACGCCCGTACCGATTGAGATTTGAGTTTAGGAAACCAATCACTAATATCCCGTCTTCACCAAATTAGTTATTTTCGTCAAAGGACTATCTTTCTCCGACTCAGCAACAGGAATCGGAATGGTAATCTCAGCGGTTACTACTTCTTTTGAAGCTTGGAAAATTCTGAATTTTGATTCTGGTCCAAACAGTAATTCCAATCGGTGTGCCGTATTTTCAAGTCCAAATCCCCCAGAATCAGTTGATTCTAACGTGCCAGTATTGCTAATATTTATCAACACTTTTTTACCCATAATCTTAGTCTCAATGCTCACAAAGCCCCCTTTTACGGGTTTTGAAACACCGTGCTTTATCGCATTTTCAACCAAAGTCTGCAACAACATCGGCGGAACTTGCACGGTTAAAGTTTCGGGATAAATATTTTTACGAATCTGTAAACGTTCTTCGTAACGGATTTTTTCAAGGGCTAAATAATCATCCACCGTTCTCATTTCTTCCGAAAGCGAGACCGTCCTGCGTCTATCCGCCAACAAAGAACTCCGTAGAATATTAGATAACTGCGTCACCGCTTTTTGGGCTTTGTCAGGGTCTTCAAGGATTAATGCCCGAATACTATTGAGGGCATTAAACATAAAATGTGGGTTCATCTGAGCCCTTAAAACCTTTGATTCCGTCTCTTTTACCGACGATTCTAACCGAATTTTATCCACTTCAACCTCCGATTTTCTTTCAAAATAATGTGAAGCATAATAAAAAAGTGTCCAAATCATGAGTGGTTTTGCCCAACTAAAAATGTACTGCAAAATAAAGAAAAACGACCAAAGATTAGCTTCTTCGTGGTCACGTAGGAGATAAGCATCAAGTGGAATATTGACCAAAGCTATGAAAATTGACATAAATCCAACCGAAAAAATAATTCTTGGAATCACTTTATCAATACCAATTTCAACCCAACCGTATTTTTTAATAATTTTCCTGAAATAATTGGTCATTAACAAGACAATTCCAATGTTCAGAACTGCCGCCATAAACCAATCGAGCGACCAACCATAATTGTTGGTGTATATCAAAGTTTCGTTAGTCAGCCAAGCCGACCAACCGAAAATTTGTAGTACCCAATATAATTTTATTCTTGACATCAATGTGTACAACGATTCTCCAGAATCGTAAAATTGTATTACGACTTTCCAAAATCGTGCTTATTAACAGACAACAATTTACCCTAATTCAAGCAAAAACGTTGAAAAAACTAAGTAAACGGAAAGTTGTATGGATAAACGGACGATTTTAAAAGACTTTAACAAACAGATTATTCAGAAATTCCTTCTAAATGCGAAATATCACAAGCTATTTCAACGGTGAACTTTTGGGTTTTGTAGCTGTAAGTAAGTTTATACAAACACAAATTAGCATGATCGAAAGTGTCCATTTCGTTAAGTGGGCGTTCGAAGAGTAGAGTGAGGAGAATTCGGATGGCTCGTCCGTGCATAGCAACGAGAATAGTCTCTTCCTCGGGGCGACTTAAGATTAAATCAATGACGGGTTTCTGACGGGTAATCACATCTTCGGGGCTTTCACCGCCTTCCGATGGTGTATGGGTTTCGCCCGCTATCCAACTATTAATCAACACTTTATAATATTCATTGTCTTGATTATTCGGAATTTGCCCTTCACGCACACCCCAACTAATCTCGTTCAAACCCGTATGTTGTTCCCAGGGAAGGTTTTTTTCTAAAAATTTATTTACCGATTGATGCGTTCTTTTCAAGCCAGAAGTATAAACTTTGTCAAACGGAATGTGTTGATAAAATTGAAAGAATGCCTCGGCTTGTGCCTGTCCCAAAGCGTTAAGGTCAGAATCCACGCCACTTCCTTGTACAACGCCCTGACGGTTGAAATCAGTTTCACCGTGGCGAATCAAATATATGGTTTTTGTGGTTGGCATTTGAGCGGTCTGGTCAAACATTAAGTATCCATTAATTAGCAAAATAATCGCAAAAGTACAGTTTTTTGGTTAGATTTTAGCCTTAAAATGACGTGCGTTAAATAAACAGTCATACTTTTTTATTTTACGGTAAACCAATAATAATCATGTTTAATAAAGACATCACCCTCGAACAAGTAAATCAGTCTGGAAAAGGCAATATGGTCGAACATCTCGGCATAGAATTCACTGAAATCTCGCCTGAATATATTTGTGCGAAGATGCCAGTGGATAATCGAACCAAGCAACCTATGGGACTTTTACACGGTGGAGCATCAGTAGTTTTGGCAGAATCTGTGGGCAGTACTGCCTCGTGGTTATCCTTAGAAAATCCAGAAAAACAAGCCGCTGTGGGCGTTGAAATCAATGCAAATCATTTGAAATCAGCCCGTGAAGGTTATGTTTATGCAAAATGTACAGCGTTGAAAGTTGGTCGTTCAATGCACGTTTGGGATATAAAAATTACGAATGAAACGGGGGATTTAGTATGTGTGTGTCGGCTAACAACAGCGGTGATTGAGCAACGTTAAGAACACTTCATTTTTCATTATCTTTGTCTTGTAAAAAACTTACCCATAGGCATACAAACTTTACCAGAAATAAGAAACCGTAATTGTGTTTATGTTGATAAAACACAACTCTTTCACCTCTTGGTTACAACTGGAAAATATTATTTTCTTTCTCGTCCACGGCGTTTTGGGAAGTCGCTTTTGGTATCAACTTTAAAAGAATTATTCCAAGCCAATAAACCCGTTTTTGAAGGACTTTGGATAGAAAATAATTGGGATTGGTCAAAAAAAAATCCCATTTTACATTTTGCTTTTGACATTTATGAATACGATGCCATTGGTTTAGAAAACCTATTAAGACTCACCCTGCAACAAAAAGCGGATGATTTTTGGGTGAAACTTACTCGAACGGGTATCAAGGGAATGTTTGCAGAATTAATCCATAATGTCTATGAAAAACACGGACAAGTGGCTCTGTTGATTGATGAATACGACAAGCCCCTTATTGATTACATGGAGTTTAGTAAAATGGACAAAGCCAAAGAAAATTGAGATATTCTTCGGGAGTTTTATGGAGCAGTTAAGAGTTCGGATGAGTATTTGGAATTCGTTTTCATTACAGGTATTTCAAAATTTGCGAAAATATTGTTGTTTTCGCATTTGAATAATTTAAAAGATATTACGATAAGTTCAAAATATGCTACTATAACAGGATATACGCAATCAGAAATTGAACAATATTTTGAAGATTATTTAATTGAAATTGAAGTACAACAACAAATGTCAAGAGATATTCTAATGCAAGAGACGAAGTTAAGGTACAATGGCTACTCTTGGGATGGTATCAGTCGGGTTTATAATCCATTCGGAACACTAAATTTTTTGGATGAAAAGAACTTTCAAAACTTTTGGTTTGCCACAGGAAACCCTCGTTTTTTGATTGAACAAATGCGAGAGAAAGAGATGTATAATGTTGAAAATGTGGAAGTTAGTAACATTCTTTTGGAAAGATATGATTTGGAAAATATTGATTTGATACCCCTCCTTTTTCAAACAGGTTATTTAACGATTAAGGAATTAGATATCAGAACGGGAGACATGATTTTGGATTATCCCAACAAAGAAGTTCGTGAAAGTATGTACGAGTTTCTAATCGGCGATTTGTCTCGAAATCAAATGCGAATGAATAGTGGTCGGACGATGCAAGACATTCATAAAGTACTGTTATCCAGAGACTTATAGCAATTTCGAGAAATTGTCAATTCAATATTGGCGGATTTACCTTTTGAGACTTTTCACAAACAGTCGGAAGGACTTTATCATGGTTTAGTACATCTGATTTTCAGTTATTTAGGCGTTTTTGTGAGTAGCGAAGTGCATTCATCAAGGGGGAAAGCCGATGCCATTGTCGAAACACCAATGGATATATTTATTTTTGAATTCAAATTTAACAAAACTGCCCAAGAAGCCATCGCCCAAATCAATAAGAAAAATTATGCCGCCAGATACAAAACATCTAATAAATCAATCACAGGAATTGGGGTTAATTTTAATGCAAACACCAAGGAAATTGATGATTGGGTAGAAGTGGAATTATAGAAATAATAACATAAAAAGCACAGAAAAGCGTTGAGAAATTATCAATGCCTTTTTTATGCCTTAATTTTACTGAAAAAGGATAAACAATCAATTATGAACCCTTTACAATTCTGGAATAACTTCCAAAAACCCACGAAATTTCTTTATTTATTTTCATTACTGATTTTATCTATCTCATTAATAATCTTTGGATTAGCCTATTTCAAAGGATTAGAGAACGTGATTCATTGGGACGTTTTGAGTGAATTGGGCGAAATCCCTATCATGCTTGACCAATTCAAAGTGGGCGATGAAACGCTCAGTATTCCTGCCAAAACATTTACCGTAACCGAGCAATTTGTAGCCTCACCAATGGCGATAAATACGCTTGGAAATTACCTATTTTTAGGACTTTTCATGGTTGGTTTCCTCTTGATTTTGTCGGCACTTTCTGCCCTCAAACGTTTTTGGTATTTAATATTCATGGGGTCGGTAATCTTGTTGATTGTTACCTTCAACTTAGGCTTAGTTTTTAATTTTTCTGATAATTATATCAACATCATAGCCATCATTTTATACATCGGAATAAGCTATTTCTTCCACGCTTTTCGCCCCGATATTGACATTCTTAAACGCTTTTTTACCTTCTTTTTCATAACTATTTTAATAGGAGTTTTAGTCTATTATTTCAGTAAAGTAACTACTCCTTTTCTATTACTTTCAAGTTACAGAACATCAGGAGCCATGTTACTTTCCGTAGGGTTCATTTTCTTGATTTCTTATGAAATAATTAATGGTTTTTTGATTATCACAACCTCCACAAAAGGCCCAAAACAATTACTTAACTTTCTAATTATCAGTTTTATATATCTGATAAATGTACTTTTAATATTCCTTTACAACAACAAAACGATTGACTGGAATATGATATATCTGAGTCCGTTTTTATTGTTAATCATCTCCATAATTTTAGGAATCTGGGGGTTTAAACAACGAAGAAATTTGAGCGTTGAGGTAATGAATTTTGAGGAATCGGGAGCATTTATATACGTAGGTTTGGGTATAATTACACTCGCAACTTGCGGACTTGCTTTTGCCACTGGAAACGACCCAATGGTTGAGGTTTTTGAAGATGCCGTGACTTACTCACACTTGGCAATGGGCATTATGTTTTTGGTTTATGTAATTTTAAACTTTTCAAGCCTTTTTCGGGATGGATTAGAGGTTCACAAAGTCGTTTTCAAGCCTTTTCGTTATCCAATTTGGATGTTTAGAATTATGGCTTTAATTATGATTGGGGGATTATTATTGTTCATTGATTTTTTTCCAGTAAATCAATTCTCCGCTGCCAATTATAACGCTTTGGGCGATTATTACGCCACTGAAAAAGACTACAAATTTGCTGAAATTGAGTATAAAATAGCCTCATCTTACGAACCCCGAAATCATAAAACGAATTATGCCTTGGCTTCGCTTGCCCTCAACCAAGGCGACAATGAAACGGCAGGCGTTTATTTCCGAAAAGCAACTGCCAAAAACCCATCACCCTTTGATTATGAAGGACTTAGCCGCTCACTTTCGGATGGTGACCAGTTTTTTAACGCCATTTTTGTGTTAAAAGAAGGTGTACAAAAATTTCCAAAATCGGGTGAATTGCAGAATAATTTGGCATATTTATACAACAAATCCAAATTGCCAGATTCAACTTTAATTTATTACGAAATGGCAATAAAAAATGCCAAAAAGTTAGAAGTTCCAACCAGTAATTTATTGGCTTTTTGGGCAAATAATCTAAAAGAAAAAGGCATTGAAGAAGTATTGAGTAAGTCTGAAAACCTCCAGTATAATTCATATCAAGCCAATAAATTAGCGTTAAAAAATGTAGCAAAAAAGTCTTCGATTCAAGGGGAAGACAACCGACGCTTCGGTTGGGGTGGAATTTTCTCACCCGATTCAGTCTTGAATGCTTCTGATTTTGCTTGGATTTATAATCAATCTATTTATCAAAAATCGAAAGGTAAACCCTTGCCCTTAAGACGATTAGCTGAATCAGAAGATAACGAATCATTATCCGAAGATTTACTTTTTGCCAATGCCTTACAAGACTATTATCAGGGTGATAAACTCATTGCTTTTCAAAATTTTCAGGCTTGGTCATTGGGTGATTCTACGGATAAAAAAGGAAAATATTACGCTCTTTTGTTGAATACATTACTGAAAAAAGAGCAGGCTGAATCCGTTTTTATTACCGACATCAAAGACCCAACGGGCGAAGGGTTGAAACGTTATCCTTTGAATGAAAATGTGGTAGCAAAAGCAGTAGAAATATTCAATAAAAACAAACAACCCGAAAAGGCTTACGATGCCATTTCAAAAGCAATTGCCTGGCGAAAAGATTCTCCCAAATTATACGAATTATACATCATGCAAGCCCTAAATATTGGCATGAAAGACTATGCAAATGAAGGTATGGCGATACTCCAAAAATTATCCCCAACCGATTATCAGCGTTTTCTGCCGACCTATCAAGCCAAAATACAGTCCATCGAAAAGGCGGGTGCTGGGTTTAAGTAAATTGGTAAGTTTGTTTTGTAAAATACTCAAAAATGGAAATTATACAAACTACCAATATTTCAAGACGTTACGTTATGGGTGAAGAAATTATTCAAGCCCTCAAAGATGTAACTATTTCGGTTAATCGGGGCGAATACGTAGCTTTTATGGGTCCTTCGGGTTCGGGAAAATCCACGTTGATGAATATTATTGGTTGCTTAGACACACCCACTTCTGGACGGTATATTCTTAATAATCAAGATGTTAGTGAGATGTCTGAAAATGAATTGGCAACGGTTCGGAACAAAGAAATTGGTTTTGTTTTCCAAACATTTAACCTCTTACCCCGTCAATCTTCGCTCGAAAATGTGGCATTACCTTTGATTTATGCGGGTTACAACAAAGCCGACAGAATCGAGAAAGCGATGCTCACCCTCAAAGGCGTGGGACTTGAAAACAGGGCTCATCACAAACCAAACGAGCTTTCGGGTGGACAACGCCAGCGTGTAGCCATCGCCCGTGCCTTAGTAAATGACCCATCTATTCTATTAGCCGATGAACCCACAGGAAACTTGGACACCAAGACCTCCTACGAAATCATGGACTTATTTGATCAACTATATTCAAAAGGCAACACCATTGTCATGGTTACGCACGAAGACGACATCGCCCAATACGCCCACCGAATAGTACGTTTGCGTGATGGATTAGTGGAAAGCGACAAAATTAATCCAACTGTGAAGAAGGCAAAGGAGCTAATGATGAGTATGAAATCGCAGGACTAACCAAAAATAAACACTTTTTTATCACCTCAGACTTGCAAAGCAAAAAAACTTCCGTACCTTTGCAGTCCAATCAAATGGAAACAACACCGCAGGATGGAGCAGTAGGTAGCTCGTTGGGCTCATAACCCAAAGGTCACAGGTTCGAGTCCTGTTCCTGCTACAAGTAGAAGCCCTTAATATATTGATTATCAATACATTAAGGGTTTTTTGTTGGCTAAAATTTTCCATTCGTTACGCATTTGGTTACGCACCAATAAAAAACCGCTAAATTCCATTGACAATTAGGCATAAAAAAAGAGGTCGTTAAACCTCTCATTTTCAATTATTTTGTAATATCTAAATGACTTTTGTAGTTATCCAAAAACTCTGTTACCGATAATAAAGTTATTTTGGGAAAATCTATTTCCAATAATTTATTAAAATGTCCATCACTACTTACTAATACGCTCCCCGATGCAAAGGCACAATCTACAAACTTGTTATCGTCAGGGTCAGTCTCAATTAAATTCCAATCGTAATAAATCTCATATTGTTCGACAAAAGGGTGAACGGACAAAAATTTAATAATGTTTTTAGCAACCTCTACGCTGGTTTTCCTTTCAAGTATTTCTTCGTACTCAAATAGAATTGGTTTTGATACGCATAAAATTAACCTGCCTTCAATAATTGCGTCAAATATCCAACGATATTGAGATTGTTTACCGATGATTGTAATAAAGAAATTTGTATCAAGTACGGCTCGTGGTACGGTTGTGTTCATTTGTCCAGTTTATCATGTCTTCGGTTGTTAGGTTTTTTTGTTCCCAAACTTTATCCATTGCTTCAGTAGCTTGCTGGGCAAAGTATTTTCCTAACATCAACTTTATTTCAAATAGTTGATTCTCATTTATATCATTAGCGTACAACTTCAATAATTCAGTTTGTACGTTGCTGGGTTTTCTTTGAATTTGTACCATTTTATTATTAGTTTGAAATATCCATCAAATACTATTTGGGGTTCTTAACATCGCTCTGAATCTTTTTCCGTCAATACGGGCGTTTCTTTTATTGGTCGTGCCATTGTCTTAATTGTTTACTGTTTCAATAAAACAAAGTTAGTGCAAATAACATTCCGTTGTATTAAAATGGATTAATCTGTATTAAAGTAGCATAAATATTTTCTTAAAATAGAATTTCAAAACCTGTTGGCATATTGCAGTAAATCAGTAATTTTGAATGAATTTAACAAATAACTATTATGGGACCTTTTTAGCTTGGATTGCTCTTTCTGTTGTGATTGGATTTGTTGGCTCTGGTCGCAAAATTGGATTTGCTGGGGCATTCTTTCTGTCTCTCCTTCTAAGTCCGTTGATTGGTCTAATCATCGCTCTGACTTCTAAAAATATTGAGGAGGAGAAATATAAAGATGAGATTTTGAAAACTCAAAAACAGCAAAGTAAAACTTTACAGAAAATGGCTTCTGTTAATGAAATAGAACAGCTTTACAACCTTATGCAGAAAGGAATACTTACAGAGGATGAATTTAATGACAAAAAAAGAACACTTTTGGGGGCAATTAATCAGATACAAAACATTCATAATCTTGATGATGATATGATAAAATCTTTATCTGAAATAAAGAAAGCAACCGATAAAAACAAAGTGATTGAGTTTATTTTTGAATACGTCAAAAATCACTCTGTAACAGCCGAACAAAGAAATTTATACTCTGATATTGTGGATGATGTAGCGAATGGTAAGTATGAATTAGAACAACGGTTTTCCTATAAAAATCAAATGGCAAGGTAAGCCTGGATTACTTTTGTAGTTCTAACATAAAAAAGAACACAAATGCTACCTTGCCAAGAACAA
>JAYVRF010000147.1:0-22587 GCA_043756925.1 Arcicella sp.
GTTGAACCTCCTCCGTCTAAATTTATGGCATCTTTGCAACCCAACATTCTGGACAAATAAGTCAATTCATGTAAATTCATCCCCTGTGCCATGGCATCTCTACCATCTACGGTAATTAATAATAAATGATTATCTTTCGTTACACAAGCACAAGTTCTTGGATGCCGGTTATTATTGAAAGGATTGTTTTTCAATTCTTGTTCCACATTATTATACAGCAACAAAGGTCCTGTTACTAAAACATTTTCCTGTGGTAAAGATTTTTCCCAATATAACTCAGCCCCGCCCTTAACAATCTTGAAATGATTTTCATCAATCGTGATGGCTGCTAAACTGTGTTCAGGGATTGGTTTATTGGGTGAGTATGAAACAGAATCTATTATCTTCTTATTGATCTTTAAAAAATCAACTGAACCACCTCTTTTTGTGTTAAAAAAGCCCCCATTAACTGCACCAAGGGCATAATTTTCAATAGCAATCGTGCTGGTAAGTTTTAATTTTCGGAGGGTATCTCCTTCTGGAACGTAATTGTCGGCTGAACCAAAGGCAAATTTGAGATTTTTGTTATTGAGTTTCGTTTGAAGAATGCTGACGTATTGATTGGAAGCAAATAATTCTTTTTGATTGAAATGATAACACTTCCAAGTCAAGCCATTACCCAAATCCGTAGAAATCCACCTAACATGGTGAAGCATCAGTGAATCGGCATAATTTTGAGCATTAGTCGTAAATAAAATTATTGTAAGAAGATATGCAGTCATTAATAACCGCTTCTTAAGTTTAGTCAGATTCATAGGTAACAGATTGATAATCAATAATATAACGAAAAAATCTCCCTAAATATATTTTTAAGGAGACTTTGAGTAAACAGTCACTTTTGTAGGTATGAGGTCGTAGGTATATCATACTTATGACCTCATACCTACAACCTCATATCTCAAATCACTCCACCGTAACCGACTTCGCCAAATTCCTTGGCTGATCCACATTACAACCACGCATAACTGCAATGTGATACGACAATAATTGCAAAGGAATGGTTGCCAATAATGGAATCAACGCATCATGAGCCGCTGGAATTTCGATGGTATAATCTGCCATCGTTGGGATTAATTTATCTCCTTCTGTGACAATCGCAATAACTTTCCCTTTTCTTGCTTTTACTTCTTGAATATTTGAAACCACTTTTTCGTACGAACTATCTTTGGTGGCAATAAAAACCACTGGCATTTCTTCGTCAATCAAAGCAATGGGACCATGTTTCATTTCTGCCGCAGGATAGCCCTCAGCATGAATGTACGAGATTTCCTTCAACTTCAAAGCACCTTCCAAAGCCACAGGGAAATTATATCCACGACCCAAATAAATGAAATTACGAGCATCTTTAAACTGTTCGGCAATCACTTTTATTTTTTCATCCAACAACAAAACTTTCTCAATTTTTGAGGGGATTCGTTCTAATTCAAACAATAATCTTCTGAATGTATCTTCGTGTAAAGTGCCTTTTTTACGAGCCACGGCAATTGCCATCATCGCCAGAACCGTCACCTGAGCCGTGAATGCCTTAGTTGAAGCCACACCAATTTCAGGACCTGCGTGGGTGTAAGCTCCTGCATGTGAAGCTCTTGGAATAGATGAACCCACCACATTACAAACGCCAATAATGGTTGCACCTTTCGATTTCGCCAATTCAATTGCCGCCAAAGTATCCGCCGTTTCACCCGATTGAGAGATCGCTATTAAAAAATCGCCTTCTTTAATAATTGGATTTCTATATCGAAATTCAGAGGCATATTCAACTTCTACGTTGATTCTGGCTAATTCTTCAAAAATATATTCTGCCACTAAACCTGCGTGCCAAGACGTTCCGCAAGCAACAATAACAATGCGTTTTGCTTTGGCTAATTTATCAATATAATCACGCAAACCGCCCAATACTAAATGTCCATTATCGGCACTTACTCTTCCACGCATACAATCTGCCACCGAACGAGGTTGTTCAAAGATTTCTTTTAACATGAAATGCTCAAAACCACCTTTTTCAATTGCCTCCAATTCCATTTCAAGGGTCTGAACGTAAGGCGATTGTAGAATATTATCAATATTTTTAACCGTTAATTCTCCATCACGGACAACGGCTAATTCATAATCATTCAGATAAATCACTTCGTTGGTATATTCAATAATCGGCGTTGCATCGGAAGCAAAAAAGAATTCCCCCTCTCCTACGCCTATCACCAATGGCGAACCTTTCCGAGCCGCAATTAACTGATTCGGACTGGTGGAATCCATAATCACAATGGCATACGCACCCACAACTTCCTTCATTGCCAATCGAACTGCCTCTTCCAACAAACAACCCGTATTTTGTTGAATATCCTCAATAAAATGAATAAAAACCTCAGAGTCCGTATCAGAATGAAAAACGTGACCTTTTTTAATTAAACTCTTTTTAATAGAATCGTAATTTTCGATGATTCCGTTGTGAATAATCGCTAATTTTTCATTAGCCGAGTAATGTGGGTGAGCGTTGGTATCATTCGGTTCGCCGTGAGTTGCCCAACGAGTATGACCAATTCCGATGGTGCTGTGTAGATTTTCACCGATTAAAGTTTCTTCAAGGTCCTTTACTTTGCCTTTTTTCTTGTAAACATTCAGCCCGTTGTTCATCAGAGCAACGCCCGCACTATCGTATCCACGATATTCTAATCTTTTTAATCCCTTAATAATCAACGGATAGGCTTCACGATGCCCAATATAAGCGACAATTCCACACATAATTTTTCTTTTTGGTTTAAGGAGCTAAAGAAGTTAAAAGTTGAGGCATTGAAATTTAGAAAATTAAGGGGTTAATTACTCAAAGATTTAAAATTATCATGAACTTCTGTTATTTCTAAAAATTTTTAACAATGAAACTTTTGACTTCTTTAACTATTTAACTGTCTAACTTTTTAACTTTTTTAACTATATCAGTAATATATTACCACAAAAATAAAGCGGAGAATTCATATTATGAACCTCCGCTTCGGATTAATTTATTGAACGGTGATTTTCTACTTTCCGACATAAGTATAATACACCCTTAATTTTATCTTTTTACTATCAAAAATTGCTCTATCAACATCTGAACTCACAATGTATTTACCCGATAAAGGACCTCTCGGAGCATTCTGAGTTGCTTCTCTGAAGGTGGAAGCTGATAATACCCAACCATTTGATTTATTTCTGCCCGAAAGAATATCTTGTAATGAACTTGTAACATTAAAAGTGTAAGTATTACTTTTTAACACATAAGAGGCAGTTGAAGTCTCACCAGCAACAAATTGCAAAACTCCTTCTGTTATTGTACTATTTCTTAATAAACGATTCGTTGGCGTACTTTCAATTAAAACTAAATCAGTTGGTACAGAATAATTAAAAACATTAGGCTCTAAAATCAATTCAGCCTTGTTTATTGCAATATCTTGACGTTCCTTTAATTTCAATAAACTTGGAAATTTTATCTTCGTGGCTAAACCCGTGCATGATTGCAGTGCAACTTGATTATTAGATTGAGAAGAAGATATATTATCTGTAACCTTGATTAATTTACTAAAAGCTCCACTACGAGAGGGGGAAATTTTATTGAAACGGGCATTTTGTAAAGCACCAGTTGCTCGACTATACAAACTAACATATAAATCATTAGATTTTGTGGAATCAACGGTCACTTTTAAACTATCCGAAGTATTTGCTTTATTTCTTAGCGTGTAAGAATAAGCATAACTATAATATACTTTCATAACAGAATAATCAGCGGAAAAACCTACAATGGCGGCATTATTACTACTTTCTGATGTTAAAGCTAAACCTCTGATTTTATTCTTAAATCCAGTTCCAATTAAAGCATCTTCTTTATTTGAATCTCTTTGTGAGGAGATAAAATTTATAAAAGCGGGGTCTGTAATCGGTATTCTCAATGTATCAAATCTTGAAAGACCTGAGATAACATTCTTATTTTTTATAGGTCTGATTTTTACATTTTTAACTTGCCCAAGCAAATTTGGTTTCAGTATGGGAGCATCAGAATTGCTGAAATAAGATTTCGTTACTTCTAAAATTGAATTATCATTTAATTGACTAACCTTGAAAGTTTGTGTTTGAAGCGTATCGCCTTGGTAAATAGAATAAGGCAAAATAAATCGAATTGAATCAACTTTTGTTGGGTTCTTAATCCATTTAAAATCCTTTTTATTAGCAATAATTAAGGGAGTTTTATTTACATCAAATAAATACGTACGAAGTGTATCTGAATTAGAAATTTGGAAATAACTACTTGCTTCTACTAATCCCAAAGTTGGGTCTGTGTATTTTCCTACCAATAGATTTGGCGTTGCACTGGTGAGAATTGAATCTAACAAAACAGTTGAAGCATCAACCGTCAGAGTATCTGTGAAAAGCACGCCAATGTTCTGTACGAAGACCTCTGAACCAATTTCTTGGGGGTCTTCGCAAGCCGATAGAAACAAGCAAAAAGAAAGAATTAGACTCGTAAATAGTCCTTTACTGACCCACCAATTCTGTGTAGAAATTAAAGAAACCGTCGATGTCGGTTTGTGGAATGTACTTAAATGTCTTTTCGGGTAATTCATTAAAAATAGTGTTAAATTTCTCTGTTACTTCTTCGTCTGTAATGATGATTGCGTCGGAATATTGAATACCGATTTTCATAAAACCGTTGTAATCAGCCGAGTCTAAGCTGCCTAACATATCATCTGTTATGTCTGTATTTTTTACTTTTTCATACAAACCCTCAAATTTAAATTTGTTGGAAAAACTGTTATCAAACACTGAAAATACTGCCTTTGAATCTTTGAAAATAACATCATTTTTATAAGTCGTTTTCAAATATAAAGGTATCAAAGCACTCATCCAGTCGCTACAATGCACAATATCAGGCGACCACCCTAATCTTTTAACGGTTTCCAAAGCACCTTTACAAAAGAAGATTGCTCTTTCATCGTTATCATCATAAAACTTGTCTTCCTTGTCCGTGAAAACGTACTTTCTTTGAAAATAGTCTTCATTGTCAATAAAATAAACCTGTAATCTTGCCAAGGGCAAAGAGGCAACTTTAATGGTTACTGGCATATCAGCATCACCAACTGAAACGGTGAAACCCGATAATCTTACTACTTCATGAAGGCGGTTTTTGCGTTCATTAATTAAGCCAAAACGTGGGACTAAAATCCTGATATCGAATCCTTTATCCTGCATGGCAGAAGGAAGTTTTCTAATGAAATCAGCAACTGGAGTCACAGCAAGAAATGGGTCAACTTCACTGGCAACGTAAAGGATACGCAATTTAGACATTGTTGTCGTAGTTAGGAGCTTTGTGGATGTTAAAAAGTGTTAAGCCATTTTTGATTTGTGATTGGTTAAGAAAATCAATCCTGAAGTATAATTTATATCCATTTCTAATCATCAAAAATTTAAGCACTAAAACACCAAAGCAAAGAATTATTCGTGAAAATTTATGCAAAATTACGAAAATTATACGGATATTCCATCATTTTCTTCTGTGATTAGTGATTAGTCATTGGTGGTTGGTATTTTGCAAGAGGACATAAAATGCTTTAATTTAGTAAAATTATTCACCTCTAAAAAAATATAATGAATTATCATTGTATACTGATTCCAATTATCTTAATAACCAACACATAAATATGCAGATTTTTTATTCCATTAATACTTTACAAGATTACCTGAAAACGCAACGCAAAAAGGGCAAATCCATCGGACTTGTTCCAACGATGGGAGCATTGCATAAAGGACATTTATCATTAATTGAAGCTTCAAAAGCTGACAACGACTTAACGATTTGTAGCATTTTTGTAAATCCCACGCAATTCAATAATCCCCAAGATTTGGCGGTTTATCCACGCACGTTAAAGGCTGATTGTGTGATGCTTGAATCGGCTAAATGTGATGTGGTATTTGCTCCAAATGCTCATGATATGTACTTGACTTTGCCTAATTTAAGGTTTGATTTTGGTGATTTGGAACGTGTAATGGAAGGGCAATTTCGACCTGGACACTTCAATGGTGTTGGCATTATTGTTTCCAAATTGTTTAATATTATTCAACCCAATAGTGCTTTTTTTGGGCAAAAGGACTTACAACAATGTGCCATTATCAATCGTTTGGTGAAGGATTTGAGTTATAATTTGAAGTTAAATATCTGTACAACTCAACGAGAATCGGACGGTTTGGCAATGTCTTCTCGCAATAGAAACCTTACGACAGAACAAAGGAAAAATGCTCCTGAAATTTATAAATCCCTGCAAAAAGCGGTGGAATTATTGAAAAATAAAAAATCAGTAATTGCAGTTAAGGGGTTTATTACCAGTTATTTAGACAATATTGAAGGCATTGAAGTTGAATATTTTGAGATTTCAGATTTTGAAACGTTGCAACCCATTAGTGAACTTTCGGAAAGGAAAATGGCTTTTTGTATTGCAGCTTTTATGGGTAAAACTCGGTTGATTGATAATGTAATTGTATAATTTTCGATGTTCGTTATTCGATGTTCGTTTTGGGCATTCGTTTAATTTGGTTTGAATCATAAATTCTAAATACCTTTGTGGATTGAAATAAATCAAAATCGTTTTTTCGATGTAGATTATGTACTTCATAAAACCAAACCGAAGCGACGGTCGCATCGAAAACGAAAATCAATCATCAAATCAAAATATGTTTATTCACGTAATGAAATCTAAACTCCATCGTGTAAAAATCACGCAAGCGGAGTTAAATTATGTTGGGAGTGTTACCGTTGACGAAGACCTTATGGATGCTGCCAATCTCATCGAAAACGAAAAAGTACAGATTGTCAATAATAATAATGGCGAGCGTTTTGAGACCTACGTTATCAAAGGTGAACGTGGTTCTGGAACGGTTTGTCTGAATGGTGCCGCCGCCCGCAGAGCTCAAGTTGGGGATATTGTCATCATCATTGCCTACGGATTAATGACTTCGGAAGAAGCCAAAATACACAATCCTCGTTTAGTTTTTCCAGATAGTAATAATCGGTTAGTCCAATAGATTATGAAAAAAATACTTCAATATCTCCTTTTCATCGGAATTGGGGGCGGATTAATTTGGTATTCTATTGCGTCTGGAATTATCAATCCAACAAAATTGTGGGAAGATGTGTCTTCCGCCAATCTGTGGTGGGTGGGTTTGATGGTGGTTTTGATGTTCATTGCACATGGAAGTCGGGCGGCACGTTGGCAGATGTTGTTGGAACCTTTGGGTTATAAACCTTCTTTCATGAATGTGAATAATGCCATTTGGTTAGGCTATTTTGCTAATAATTTAGTACCCCGTTTGGGCGAAGTTAGCCGTTGCAGTCAGCTATATAAAAGCGATAATATTCCCGTGGATAAGTCTTTAGGAACGGTGGTGACTGACCGCATTTTTGATGTAGTTACGTTATTTATCTTGTTAATTGTTCATTTTATTCTTGATTTTGATAAACTTTGGGCGTTCGTTAATCAACAATTATCTCAAAATAAAGGCAGTGAAGGTGGAGGTTCAAACTTGATTTATATTATTCTTGGAATAGTTATTTTAGTCGGAATCGTCTCATTTATATTTCGTAAAAGTATTGTAGAAATCGCTCTTATTCAGACCGTTATCGAAAAATTAAGAGGGCTTTTGGATGGACTTTTCAGTATCAAACATTTAAAAAATCCGAAGTTATTTTTGTTTTATTCAGTAATGATTTGGGCAATGTACTGGGCAATGGGTTACGTGCTTTTCTTGGCAATCCCAAAATTTGCTAACCTCCCTCCTATTGCGGGTCTGACGTTTTTGGTATCAGGTGCTTTGGCAATGATTTTGCCTTCGCCAGGTGGTGCGGGAACAATTACAGCCATCGTCTCACCCGTTTTGGTAACGATGTACGGACTTTCAAAAGATGATGCAGGAACATTAGCAACTTTCGTTCAAAGTTCACAGATGTTGGTAACATTGGTAATTGGGGCGGTGATATTTTTGGTTAGTGTTTTTGTAAAGAAAAAGAAAATAAATGACTGAAAATAAAATACATACCCGCCAAACAGCAAGCCAACAAGTGGAGCAATGGCAATCGGAAGGCAAAAAAATTGTTTTTACCAATGGTTGTTTCGATATTATTCATTTAGGGCACATTGATTATTTGGAAAAGGCTCATAATTTGGGAGATAAATTGGTCTTGGGACTCAATACCGATGCTTCCGTGAAAAGATTAAAAGGTGAAAGTCGCCCTGTGGTCAATGAATATGCTCGTTCGAGAATGATGTCAGCTTTTGAGTTTGTGGATTGTGTGGTGCTTTTTGATGAGCCGACACCTTTGGAATTAATTGAAAAAATTAAGCCTAATATTTTAGTAAAAGGAGATGATTATTCTCTTGAAACTATTGTAGGGGCAGATTTTGTTATAGCAAAAGGAGGAGAAGTGAAAACGATTCCTTTGGTGAAAGGTTATTCAACCACCAGTTTAATAGAGAAAATAAAACAAATTTAAAACTATGTACGGAGTCTTTTTTATCTCATTAATCTTTGCAGGCATAGGAATGCTGGTGCAATGGCGTTTGAAAAGTAAGTTTAAACAATATTCGGAAGTTGGTCTGCAAAATGGACTTTCGGGCAAAGAAATTGCCGAGAAAATGTTGAGAGACAATAACATTTTTGATGTAAGAATTCTATCCGTTGAAGGTCAATTAACCGATCATTACAATCCGACCGACAAAACGGTAAATCTTAGTCCAGACGTTTATCATGGGAAGAGTGTTTCAGCCGCTGCCGTTGCCGCTCACGAGTGTGGACACGCTGTACAACACGCTGTGGCGTACTCGATGTTAGGATTTAGAAGTGCGATGGTTCCCGTTTTGAACATTGCCAATAATTTTATGCCATTTGCTTTATCAATTGGTATGATGATTTTGTATTCAACGGGAAACCGTACGGTTCTGTTAGTGGGTGTGGTAATGTTTGCGTTGGCAACGTTGTTTAGTTTTGTGACTTTACCCGTAGAATTTGATGCTTCAAACCGAGCTTTGGCTTGGATGGAATCAAAAAATATAGTGAACCAACCAGAACACGACGGAGCAAAAGATGCCCTTTGGTGGGCGGCAATGACCTACGTTGCAGCAGCGATGGGAATGTTGGCTCAGTTGCTTTATTATTTGAGTATGCTTTCGGGAAGACGGAATAATTAAAAACTTAAAAAGCCTCTCAAATCAAATTTGAGAGGCTTTTTAAGTTTATTTTAAATCCACTTTCGTTTACTAAATCAATCCTCCTCAATTATTTAACACAAACTTTATCGGTGTTGGGACTGATTTTCAAAAAAATTAATGGTTATAAAGACGGTTCTTTCTTTACGCCTGGATTCATCACGATGTATATGTGTCGTGAAACCATCAAGAGGGCAGTTTTACAGAAATTTAATATTCACCATAATCCCGATGAACAACATCCAAAATACAAAAATCTGGATGATATTTTTGATGCCATCGGGAAGGATTTTAGTAAAAAAGAAGCCGATGAAATTATCAATTCGCTCAAAATTTGCGACCCTGCCGTGGGTTCGGGGCATTTCTTGGTGTCGGCACTCAATGAAATGATTGCCATTAAAAGCGAATTGAAAATCTTGCTCGACCGTCAGGGAAAACCCTGCGAGATTATGTGGTAAAAGTGGTGAATGATGAACTCATCGTAACGGACGACGACGATCAATTATTTGAATATCATTTCCAAAATCAGGAAAGTCAGCGGGTGCAGGAAACGCTTTTTCACGAAAAACAAACCATCATCGAAAATTGCTTATTTGGGGTCGATATTAATCCTAATTCGGTGAAAATCTGCCGTTTACGCCTCTGGATTGAATTACTAAAAATGCGTATTATGCGATTCCCGAGGTTGGATTTGGGACGGTAACTCTTGCTGTTTCGGAGGTGGCGAAAAATAAATCGAAAATCCTCCAAACGCTTCCCAACATCGACATCAATATTAAATGCGGCAATTCCTGTGCTGAACAATGACGGTGATTTTGTGGACTTTGATGTGGTGATTGGGAATCCACCGTATTTAGGAATTGAAGATATTTCGTGGGATTACCGAAGATTTTACGAAAAACTATTTGTAACCGCAACAGGACGATTTGATTTATATTCGCTTTTTATTGAAAGAGCTACGCAGATAAAATCTCCCAAAAGTATTTTAACTTATATAATCCCAGGGAAATTTCTGAATAATAAACAATTTGCTTTGGCGAGAAGAATTTTCTGTGAAAATCACGGGGTAAATGTGATGAAAATTGATGAAAAAGTTTTTGAAGAAGCACAAGTTGATAGCATTATTATTGAAAATTATCCCGATTTAAAAGGAAAATATAATGCTCTAAAATTATCAAGTCAATCTTCTGAATCCCTATCTGAAACAGACCTACAAAATATTTTGATCGACAAAGAGGTGATTTTTCGTTTTGAAGTAAGTTTAGAATCTGACAATTTACTCACAAAAATTACTACTAATACACTCAAAGTCAAAGAAATTGCAGATGTGAAGGATGGAATAATTGCTGGAAGAATTAAAGCCCTACTTTTCATTGATAAAAGCATAGATGATGATAGTAAAAAATTATTTTTTGGTAAACATTTATCCAAATATTATATTTCAGATACAAGCGTTTGGGTAAATTATAAACAGGATGAAATGATGATGGAAGAGATGAAAAGAGTTGAGAATAAAAGTCCTGGATTACGAATGAGAAACAAAACGATTTATGAGAGAGAGAAAATTACTTTCAAGATTCGTTGCGAAAGAAATTATAGCTGCTTACGATGATGAAAATAGATATTATGAACATACCCCTTCATAGCACGCACATTACCGACAAAAGATTTAAGACCAAATATGTTTTAGCCCTTTTCAACTCACAATTATTAAAATTTTATTATCGAAAAACGAATTCTCAGGGCGGTGATATTTTCCCACAAGTAAGGATTTCATCCGTTGAAAATTTGCCCATAAAATTAGCAAATGAAGAAATACAGGACAAATTTATCGAAAAAGTCAATCAAATTATCGAACTTAAACAAGCTGATAATCAAACAGATACGAGTGTTTTAGAACGGCAGATTGATAATTTAGTCTATCAATTATACGGTTTAACGGCGGAGGAGATTGAGATTATTGAGGGATTGTGAAACTTGCTTATCCGATAATCAACGTCGTGGAGGTTTCAAAACCTCCACGACGTTATTTCTACTGACGAAATTTTCATTCTTTTCGATAAAATTCTACCACCATTCAATACAGCGGCTTTTCTATAATCATCTGCGGTTAGTTCGTCTAATTTTTGGTGTTTTTAGACCTCACAGATAAAGGTAAAGCACCATAAAGCGTGGCGATTTTTTCTAAAATCCCTTGATTTTTCTCTGACGTTGAGATAATAATTTTCATATCGATTTGTATTTTGTACGTACAAATAAAATAATCACGATTTTTCGCTTATTCCACACTCGCCAACATATTCTCAAATTTCAAATTTCCATCATTGCCCAATGCCATCATCACGACTGAATCTTTGGTGATGTAATTACCTAAAATCTGTTTCGATAATTCATTCAAAATCCGTTTCTGCATTACTCGTTTCAAAGGTCTTGCTCCCATCGTAGGTTCATAACCTTCTTCGGCAATGTGCATGAGGGCTTCTTCGGAGGCTTCCAATAAAATGCCTTGCTCTTTCAAACGGTCTTTGATTTGGCGAAATTGGATTTGAACAATTTGTCGTAAATTCTCTTTCGATAAAGGTTCAAACATCACAATTTCATCCACCCGATTCAAAAATTCTGGCCGAACCACTTGTTTCAACAGTGTCATGACTTCTTTTTTGGCTTCTTCCATCACAATGTGATTATTCCAACCTTCCATTTCACCCATTTTCTCTTGAATAATGTGGCTACCAATGTTGGAAGTCATAATGATGATGGTATTCTTGAAATTGGCAATCCGACCTTTATTATCCGTCAAACGACCATCGTCCAACACCTGCAAAAGTATGTTCCAAACGTCTGGATGGGCTTTTTCTATTTCATCCAACAAAATTACTGAATACGGTTTTCTACGCACGGCTTCGGTTAATTGCCCACCTTCGTCATAACCCACGTAACCAGGAGGCGAGCCAATCATGCGGCTCACGGCATGGCGTTCTTGATATTCTGACATATCAATTCTAATCATCGCATTTTCATCATTGAATAAATAATCCGCCAAGGCTTTTGCCAATTCGGTTTTACCAACGCCCGTTGTTCCCAAGAAAATGAATGAGCCAATCGGACGTTTTGGATCTTGCATTCCCGCCCGTGAACGACGTACCGCATCCGAAATTGCTTCGATGGCTTCCGCCTGCCCAGCCACTCGCAAGCCCAATTCATACTCCATGTGTAAAAGCTTTTCCTGTTCGGCTCGCATCATCTTGGAAACTGGAACGCCCGTCCATTTGGCTACAATTTCAGCAATATTTTCAGCAGAAACTTCTTCCTGCAACATCGTATTTTTGTGTTCAATGCTTGATGTTTCGGCTTTGGCAAGTCGGGCTTCCGCTTCCAATAATTTACCGTAGCGAATCTCTGCTACTTTTCCATAATCTCCCGCACGTTCAGCTTGTTCAGCTTCCAATTTTAATTTATCAATATGCTCTTTTTCTATTCTCACACCGTTCAGAACGTCTTTTTCGGCTTGCCACTTCGCCATTAAATCCGTTTTCTTATCGGTCAATTCTGCTAATTCACGAGTAATAATAGTTTCTCTTTCGATGTTATTCTCCCGTCTAATTGCCTCCCGCTCAATCTCTAATTGCATAATTTTTCTTTGTAAATCATCAATTTCTTCGGGAACGGAATCAATTTCCATCCGCATTTTTGCGGCAGCTTCATCGATTAAATCAATGGCTTTATCGGGTAAATAACGATCCGAAATATAACGACTTGACAATTGAACTGCCGCAATCACCGCATCATCCTGAATACGAACGCCGTGGTGTAATTCATATTTTTCTTTAATGCCTCGCAAAATTGAAATCGCATCGGTTTCATCGGGTTCATCCACGATAACGGTCTGAAAACGTCTTTCCAAAGCCTTATCTTTTTCAATATATTTTTGGTATTCCTTCAACGTCGTTGCCCCGATGGCGTGCAACTCTCCACGAGCCAAAGCAGGTTTCAACAAATTGGCGGCATCCATCGCAGATTCTCCTCCGCCACCCGCTCCAATGAGCGTATGGATTTCATCAATAAACAACACAATATCACCTTCCGAATCCGTAACTTCCTTAATTACAGCCTTTAAGCGTTCCTCAAACTCACCTTTATATTTTGCTCCCGCAATCAAAAGTCCTAAATCCAAGGTATAAATGGTCTTGGATTTCAGGTTTTCTGGAACGTCTCCCTGCACAATTCTTTGGGCTAAACCTTCCACAATGGCAGTTTTTCCAACGCCAGGTTCACCGACCAACATCGGATTATTTTTGGTTCTACGAGACAGAATCTGTAGAACTCTTCTAATTTCTTCATCTCGCCCAATCACGGGATCAATTTTCCCAGTTTTGGCGAGTTCATTTAAATTGATGGCGTAGCGTTCCAACGAACGATAAGTCGCCTCGGCATTTTGGTCTTTCACGGTTGTGTTTCCTCTTAATTCTTTGATAGCTTCTTTAACTTTTTTTTCTTTAAACCCATTGTCTTTCAGTAAATTAGCGACCGAATCTTTACCTAAAGAAATCGCTAACATCAATAATTCAACGGAAATATATTCGTCCAAAAATTCCTTCATTAAGCTTTCGGCTTTTGTCATAGCGGTGTGGGCTTCGTTGGCAAGATAAGGCTGTCCACCACCACCCGAAACTTTCGGATAGCCATTGACAATTTCTTCCAATTTAGGCAGAAAAACAGCTTGATTTACGCCCAATTTTTTCATCAAAAACTGAGATGTATTAGGTTCTTCTTCAATAAGTGCCTTCAACAAATGTCCCGTTTCAATAGCTTGCTGACCATTAGCGGAGGCAATCGAAGCGGCTTGTTGGATTATCTCTTGGGTTTTTGTTGTGTATTTCATATTTTTTGTAGGATAAAGGGGAAGGTTAGTAATAATGGAGGATTAATAAATTTATCCATTTTTTCTGTTTCCCATCTTAATGATGTTCTTCAATATCTAAGCCACGCCCAATTTTCGGAAATTATGACTGGATATTTTAAAATAAACTATTGAAGTATGCCAAATTGACCAAATTAAGCCGTTTTGACAGATTTTGTGTTTTTACGTAACGATACGAAATTCCATTAACAAGAGACGGTTCACCACAGCGATTTTAACCTGTTGAAAAGCTAATTTTAAATACTCCAAGACAGATTTCACCAATTTTTTCTCTAACTTGTTGAACTTTATCAATAATAAAATAGAAATCCTAAAACCATGAACAGAAGAAATTTTATGACCCAAACCACTACCCTCGCAAGCGTAGGACTAATTACCTCAATGAACGATTTAACCCAAACAAATCCCTTAAATTTTGAACCAATGGCTGGTTTTTCTTTGAAGATATTTGCTACAAACTGGGGTTTTTCTGGAAATATGGATGCCTTTTGTGAGAAAGCTAAAAGCGAAGGTTATGAAGGAATTGAAGTCTGGTGGGATACCACAAAAAAAGGACAAGATGAATTATTTACTGCCTTAAAAAAACACCAATTAGAAGTAGGATTCTTGGTAGGAGGTTTTGAAAAAGAGGCAATTAAACATTTTGAAACCTTCAAGAAAAACTTATTAGAAGCCACTGCTCAAACCAATCAAAAGCCCTCATACATCAATTGCCACAGTGGAAAAGACTTTTTTACTTACGAAGAAAACAAAACTTTTATAGATTTAACCACGGAAACGCATAAAAAAACGGGTATTCCAATCTATCACGAAACCCACCGGGGAAGGATGTTATTTGCCGCCCATATTACTAAAAATTTCATTGATAAAAACCCAGATTTACGCTTGACTTTGGATATTTCACACTGGACAAATGTACATGAATCGCTTTTAGAAAATCAATCCGAAGCCGTGCAAGCTGCACTCGAACGCACAGGTCATATCCATACAAGAATTGGTCATGAAGAAGGTCCACAAGTAAACGATCCAAGAGCTCCTGAATGGCAAAATGCAATGAAAGCACATTTAAGCTGGTGGGATAAAGTAGTAGAAATAAAGATGAAAGCGGGAGAACCCCTCACGATGCTCACCGAATTTGGACCACCTAATTACTTACAAACGCTTCCGTTCACCAATCTTCCTGTGGCAAATCAATGGGAAATTAATGTTTATATGATGAAATTGATGAGAAATCGCTACAAGAAATAAGGGAGAAATGAAGACAGGAGGAATATTGTTAAGTATTCCATTTTTACATTCCTCCGTTTCCCTTCCTCCCGTAAAAAAACAGCTTCCCGAAAAATTTAGGAGGCTGTCTGCTATTCACCTAACCACTAAAATAGTTTATATTTGAAAAACCGAACGTCGGTCGGTTTCAAAACCCCTTAAAGAAACCAAGGCTTTTTTTAAGATACTTCGATTTTCCAAAATCGAATGTTATATCATGCCCGATTCAGGAGAATCAGGATATGCTTACTTTTTCTGATTAAAATTCCGAAACTGCTGTTGAAATTCCGATTTACGTCTTCTCGAAATTTCAATTCGCTGTCCCGTTTGCATCGTTACCGAGACATCGCCCGATAAATCCACTTCTTTCAAATAATTAAGGTTAACGAGGTAAGACTTTCTGATGCGAGCAAAATCGTTTTGTTGGAACAACTCGCAAAATTCTTTTAATGTTTTGGAAAGTAAAATCTTCTTTCCATTACTTAAATGTACGTAGGTATAATTCCCTTCACCTTCCAACATTATCACATCTTTAATAATAATTGATGTCTTTTTTCTGTCAGTGTAAATAACCGATTGAAGATTATTTAGTGAATTAAGGTTTGGATAAACATAATTTTGTAACGATGTGTTCATGCTTTAATTAGAGATAAGACGGATAACAGTTTGTTCGTTTGAACAATACAAAGTAACAAAATCTACTTTTCTTGTTTTAGCGTAAAAATACTGAATTTTTCAAATTAGGTATTTTTACGCTGTGACTTTTTGAGTTTTAACCTGTCATACTTAGTAAGTCGTAAAAGAGAAAATTATGGTAACAGATTGAAGATAAATAATTTCAGAAATAAGCATCTACTTATTTAGAGTAAATTTGTATTCCATTTAAGAGAGAAATGTTACATAATTTTATATAATCTACTCATTTTCAAGTATTTGCATGAATTTTAAAACTCAATTCGATTTGTAAAACACTTAAAAAAGACAAAATAAGAAGTAAAGTCGTCTTAAATAAATCATAAAATCAAAATACATTTAGATAATAATTAGTGCCTGACCAAAAATCAGGCTCTTTTTGTTTATCAAACCGTTTGTGGGTAATTTTACAGAATAATCGCAATTAATAAAATGATACTTTCAGAACAAGAATTACTTCGCCGACAAAAACGGGAAGATTTGATGAAATTGGGCATTGACCCGTACCCTGCCGAAATGTTTGACGTAAATGTTACAGCTGAGGATATAATTAGAAACTATGAAAATAATAAATTAGACTATAAAGCCATCTCAATTGCAGGACGTTTAATGTCTTTCCGAATTATGGGAAGTGCCTCTTTTGCAGAACTACAAGACTCAACGGGACGGATTCAAGTATATTTTCGTCGTGATGATTTGTGTCCCGATGAAGATAAAACGCTTTATAATACCGTCTTCAAAAAACTCTTGGATATTGGTGATATTATTGGCGTAAAAGGTTTTGTTTTTACCACCCAAACGGGTGAAATCTCTATCCACGTTACGGAATTCAAAATTTTGAATAAATCTCTGAAACCACTCCCAGTTGTAAAAAGAGATGATGATGGTAATATTTATGACGGATTCACCGACCCAGAAATGCGTTATCGTCAGCGTTACGTTGATTTAATTGTTAATCCAGAAGTCAAAGATATTTTCTTGAAACGTGCCAGAATCGTAACCACGATGAGGTCAATGTTTGATGCAAAAGGTTGGTTGGAAGTAGAAACACCAATTCTTCAATCCATTCATGGTGGAGCTTCGGCTCGTCCATTTAAAACGCATCACAACACTTTGGATATGCCTTTATTCATGCGTATTGCCAATGAATTGTATTTAAAAAGACTTATCGTAGGTGGTTTTGATGGCGTTTATGAGTTCGGGAAGATGTTCAGAAATGAAGGAATGGACAGAACCCATAATCCAGAATTTACGTCTTTGGAGTTCTACGTTGCCTACAAAGATTATAATTGGATGATGACTTTTACCGAAGAAATTTTTGAGAAAGTAGCCATTGCGACCAATGGAAAAACGAAAATCAAAGTCGGAGAAAATGAAATTGAGTTTGGCGGAGAATTTACCAAATTGAGCATTGCAGAAGCCATTGAAAAATATACGGGCGTACACGTGGAAGGCATGGATGAAGAAACCCTCCGTACGCATTGCAAATCGTGGGGAATTGAAGTGGACAATACGATGGGAACTGGTAAATTAATTGATGAAATTTTTGGGGAAAAAGTGGAAGCAAACCTAATTCAACCAACTTTTATCATTGATTATCCAGTCGAAATGTCGCCTTTGACTAAAAAGCATCGTAGTAAACTTGGCTTGGTTGAACGTTTTGAATTATTTGTAAACGGAAAGGAAATTGCCAATGCTTATTCAGAATTAAACGACCCAATTGACCAAAGAGAGCGTTTTGAAGACCAAATAAAATTGGCAGAACGTGGCGACGATGAAGCAATGGCGATGGACGAGGATTTCTTGCGTTCATTGGAATACGGAATGCCCCCAACCGCAGGAATTGGAATTGGAATTGACCGTTTGACAATGTTAATGACCAATCAAGTTTCGATTCAAGAAGTGTTGTTTTTCCCTCAAATGCGTCCAGAGAAGAAATCGGAAATGGCAACTGAGGCTGAATATCAAGCCATTGGCGTACCTGTGGAATGGATTACAGTTTTACAAAAAATGGGTTTTATGACGATTCAGTCTATAAAAGAGGCAAATCCAAACAAAGTTTTCAATGATTTGGGCGGAATGCGTAAGAAACTAAAATTAGAAATCTCAATCCCTCAAAAGAACGATGTTATGAGGTGGTTTGAGTAAAACTTCGCTTAGATTAAACGGATTGGACACGGATAAAAAGAAGATTTTAAGGTAAGGATTTATAGGAGAATGACAGTTACTGATTCTATATTGTGATTATTTTTAGAATAAATGGTCAATATTCTGGCAAATGATTATTTCAGAATATTATACTGAAAAATAATAAATCCGTGTCTAATCCATTCAATCCGTGTGCCAATCTTAACCACAAAACAAAAAGCTCAACCAGATGAATGGTTGAACTTTTTTAATGACTATATAAAAAAAGGAATTACGCTTTCTTTACATTCACAGCATTTAAGCCACGCTTTCCTTCTTGAACGTCGAAAGAAACAGAATCATTCTCACGGATAGTTAATCCAGATAAGCCTGTAACGTGAACGAAGATTTCTTCGCCTGAATTGTCGTCAACGATAAATCCAAAACCTTTTGATTCGTTGAAAAATTTAACTTTACCAGTTTGCATAAAAAAAATATAAAAATATTAAAAAATAAAAATTCTAAGTTATTAAAAATGAGTTAGTTACTCAATGAACATACACAGCTAATTAGGCTTTTTTTCGACGAATCGAAATAAATAATCGAACTATTAGGTTATGAATTTCACAGAACCAATATATAAACAAACAATTTCTGTCGAATTAGTCGAAACTGTAAATTACAGTTTCTTTACATTGTCAGCATTTAAGCCTCTTTTGCCATCAACGATGTCAAAAGAAACTTTGTCGTCTTGACGAATATGAGTTCCACCCAAGGCAGTTACGTGTACAAAAATCTCTTGTCCTGAATCATCATCTAAGATAAATCCAAAACCTTTACTCTCATTAAAAAATTTTACTGTGCCAGTTTGCATGATAAAAAAAATGTTAATTAAACCTCCACACTACGATTAGCAAAACGCTAATTTCGTTGTGAATTAACAGCTCAAAAGTTGAAGATGTGATACGCTGAGTTTTGAAAATCAATGAGGAAGTGAATCTGAGGGGACTAACGTACTCTTGAAAAAAGACTAATTGTACTAAAAACTTGTTACTTTTCCACTATTAACCATCAAATGTAAGTATAATTTTGTATATTACTACTTTTTTCAAAATATATTTATAAAATTATTTCAATTTAGTGGTACTTACGCATTATTATTTAGCATTTTTCTAACATTTATGTATATTTATGGTTATAAAACTAAAGTTAGTTGAGTTATTTAAAATACCTATTAACTCTTTTTTCTTTGAATAAAGTGATGAATTTTGTAACTTCGTCATAATCTAAACAATACAATTTGATTTACACAACTCAATTCCATAAGACTATGACAAAAATTAAATACTTCGTTGAGCAACACGCTTATGGTGTCTGCACTCGTTTAGGAGAAAAATTTGGTATTTCTACTGCCAGCATTCGCCTATATTTCGTTTATCTTTCCTTCATAACCATTGGTTCCCCCATTGTAATCTACTTAATTATGGCTTTTTGGATGAATATTCGACGTTATCTTCGTCAGCAAAATAATCCTTCAGTTTGGGAATTTTAATTTACATTTCATCAAACCTTTCTTTACCTTTTACAAAGTACTGCCAAACAATATTGTGCTTAAATATTTGTCCTAAATTATTTCTTCTCTTTAATTTTTGACGTTTTTTGTGCCATTTATAAAAATTGACGTAAAAATTAAAGTGTGCTCTTGCCACTGCCCAGCAGTCTTCCCAAGAATCAAAGAGTAAGAATTTCACGCCCGCAATGCCATCCAAGATTAATCTTGTTAGTAAAGTTCGGTACAAGCCCTTATCGGGATGATTTTTATATAACATTGCTAATCCATTTCTGAAATTCAAGAAGGTTTTGTATGGATTTGTTTTGGGTAATGTCCCTCCGCCTACGTGATAAACTTCTGATTCTCCGCAAGCAAATATCTGATAACCAGCGTGTTTCATTCGCCAACATAAATCTATTTCTTCCATATGAGCAAAAAAGTCGCCATCAAATCCTCCTACTTCGTGGAAAATGTTCGCTCTCACAAACATACACGCTCCCGTCGCCCAAAAAACCTCCACGTTATCATTATACTGCCCTAAATCTTCTTCCAAAGAAAGAAAAACTCGTCCTCGACAAAATGGATAACCTAATCTGTCAATATATCCGCCCGCTGCCCCTGCGTATTCAAAATGCGTTTTTTCGTGGTAATACTTTATTTTAGGTTGGCAGGCGGCAATGTTTGAATTGGATTCCATTAAATTAATGACGGGTTCAATCCAATTTTCGGGAACTTCAACGTCGGAATTTAAGAGGATGTAATAGCTGTAATTATCTCGATTATGGAGAATCAAGGTACGCTTAATTTCCTCTAAGGCTTCATTATACCCTTCGGCAAAGCCATGATTTTCAAAGAGTTGAATAATTTTTACAGAAGGAAAACCTTTTTTTAGAATACTAATTGAATCATCAGTAGAAGCATTGTCAGCTACATAAATATCTGCAATTGAAGAATGATTGATTACGGAGGGCAAAAAATCAGTCAAATATTTTTGACCATTATAATTTAAAATTACTACTGCAGTTTTGTTCATATTGTTAAAAAGAATGAGCCAATGAGTAAAGATAACTCATTCTATTCAAGGCAGATAAGAAGTTAATTTTATTAGTTATTTTGCGGTGCAAAGGTAATTTGATTTTTCCGAAAACTAAACATCAACATTTGGTTACGCTTTATTTGAAGATTTTGAGTAAATTAGCTTTTGTGTTAAGCCCCAGAGGGGTGAAATAGACCTTACAGTCGGGTCGCAATCAGACCACTATCATTATCCCGTCTGACTAAACTTTAACCATCAAACTAAATGCCAGAAAATTCTATTTTTAGACGAAAATCCATTACTAATGTTTTGAAACAAGCCGAAAACTCGCACGGTGAGTCTGGGCTTAATAAAATCTTAGGAGTCAGAGACTTAACTTCATTTGGTATTGCCGCCATTATCGGGGCAGGAATTTTCAGTACCATCGGACGAGCCAGTTTTGACGGTGGACCTGCCGTTACCATGCTCTTCCTTTTCGTTTCAATCGCTTGTGTTTTTACTGCACTTTGTTACGCCCAATTTGCTTCAATGGTGCCTGTTTCAGGAAGTGCGTATACGTATGGATATGTATCGTTCGGGGAAATTTTCGCTTGGGTGATTGGTTGGGCTTTAATACTTGAATATGCCGTTTCCAACATGGTAGTAGCGATTTCATGGTCTGAATATTTTGTTTCCATGCTCAGAGGATTTGGAATAAATTTTCCAGATTTTTTAACTTTTGACTATGGAACGTCTCATCGGGCGTTTTTATTAAGCCAAACTTCAACGTTGGTTGGGGGTGATATTGCGGCGGCTCAGGCATACGTAAACGCTCCATTAATCGGTAATATTCATTTCTTGATTGATTTACCTGCGGGCGTGATTACGATGCTGGTGACTGCATTGGTTTATGTGGGCGTAAAAGAGTCTCGAAATGTGAGTAACTTTTTGGTGGCCTTGAAGTTAGTGATTATTTTATTAGTCATTTGTGTGGGGGCATTTTATGTAAAACCCGACAACTGGACACCTTTTGCTCCCAACGGTTCAAAAGGCGTTTTGCGAGGTGTTGCCTTAGTATTTTTCGCTTTTATTGGTTTCGATTCCATCTCCACGATGGCGGAAGAATGTAAAAACCCACAACGAGATTTGCCCCGTGCCATGATTTATTGCTTGGTAATTTGTGCAGTTTTATACGTGATGATTACCTTGGTTTTGACGGGAATGGTTAATTATACCGAACTAAAGGTGGATGACCCTTTGGCGTATGTTTTCCAGAAGGTGGGTCTTGATTTTGTGGCGGGAGTTATTTCGGTTTCTGCGGTGGTTGCTATCACGAGTGCATTATTGGTGTATCAGATGGGACAACCCAGAATTTGGATGTCCATGAGCCGTGACGGATTACTTTGGAAGCGTTTTTCTAAAATTCATCCAAAATTTAAAACGCCAAGTTTTTCAACCATTGTTACGGGTTTTTTGGTGGCGATTCCATCTATGTTTTTGGATATGGGTTTTGTGGCGGATTTAACCAGCGTAGGAACATTCTTTGCTTTTATCGTGGTTTGTGGAGGCGTTTTGTATCTTGATTATAAAGGATTATCGAAAGATGCGAAATTTAAAATTCCGTATTTGAACGGACAGTATTTGGTGGGCGGAATACTGATTATTGCTCTCGGCTATGTCATTTCACAAAATTTTTTTATCTCTCAAATATCAGAAAAACCGCTTTTAGTGGTTTTTTGGTTGGTTTGGGCGA
>JAYVRF010000148.1:0-22456 GCA_043756925.1 Arcicella sp.
CATCATTTCTTTTTCGGCAGATTCGGGCATCTCTAAACGAGCGAGATGAGCTATTTTTTGTAGGGATTCTTTGTCTATATTCATTTTTTTCGATTTTCAATTTTTCGGTCAAACCGAATATCAAGAACCCTTTATCAAAATTTACTCCCGATTTCTCAATTTCTTATCATCCATATTTTTATTCAGAAACTCATTGATTTTTCCAATATCAATGGAACGATTAATTTCTCCGAAAGTATTGATGGAAATGTCAAAGCCTTCAAGGTCTTTATGCACCTTTGGCAATTCTTCTTTTTTTACTTCTTTTTTCTTAGCCATAGTTTTATTGTTTATGATATACTTGGTAATTTATTTAAAGCCTTTTCTAATCTTAAATTAACTTCATCTTTACCCATAATCTCCATTGAAAGCATCAAATCTGGACCCACACCCGTTCCCATGATGGCGATGCGTAACATTTGCATCATTTTGCCCATTTTTATTCCCAATTTTTCCAATTCTTCACTCAAAGCGTGCTTGATTTCATCAGCAACAAAGTTTTCAATATTGGGTAAAATATCTTTTAACGCTGTTATTCCATTTTTTGCATCTATGTTCCATTTCGAGGCTACGATTGTTTCATCGTAAGTCGTTGGGGTTGTCAAAAGAATGTTGGCTTCTTCAGCAATTTCTTGTGGAAAAGTTACTCTTTCTTTGAATAAATGAGTTAATTTTATTGCCTTACTTAACTCGTAATCAGGTAAATAAGTTTTAGCTAAATCTTCATCCGAAGCTAATTTTAAATATTGTTGGTTATACCATTTGGCTTTATGAATATCAAATTTTGCTCCTGATTTATTGATTTTTCCCAATGAAAAAGCGGTAATTAATTCATCCATCGAAAACATTTCTTGCTCCGTTCCAGGATTCCAACCCAAGAAAGCTAAGAAATTTACGAGGGCTTCTTTTAAATAACCTTCCTCTCTAAAACCGAGTGCTTTTGTGCCATCAAGCATTGTCCAAGATAAAGGAAAAATTGGAAATCCGCCTGAATCTGCATCTCTTTTTGAGAGTTTCCCATTGCCTTCTGGTTTTAATAAAAGCGGTAAATGAGCAAACTGAGGCATACTTTCTTCCCAACCAAAGGCACGATATAAAAGTACGTGTAGAGGGGCAGAAGGTAACCATTCTTCCCCACGAATGACGTGCGAAATCTCCATCAAATGGTCGTCAACGGCATGAGCAAGGTGATAAGTTGGCATTCCGTCCGACTTCATCAAAACCTTATCGTCTACCGTTGAAGAATGCACCAAAACCCAGTCACGGATAATATCTTTAAAACGAATTTCCTCTTTTGGTGGTACTTTAAAGCGAATTACGTAGGGAATACCCGCCTCAATTTTCGTCTTCGTTTCAGTTTCTGAAAGTGTCAAAGAATTATTTAATTTTGTTCTTATGGCAGCATTATATTGAAACGCAGAACCCTCACTTTCAAGTTTTTGTCGCATGGCATCTAATTCTTCGGAGGTATCAAAAGCGTAATAAGCCTTCCCCGATTTAATTAATTGCATGGCATAATCCTTGTAGATTTCCTTGCGTTCAGACTGGCGATAGGGAGCGTGTGGACCTCCAACGCCCACGCCTTCATCAATCGTAATACCAACCCACGAAAGGGCTTCAATAATATATTCTTCCGCACCTTCCACAAACCGAGTTTGGTCGGTGTCTTCAATACGAAGCAACATTTTTCCACCTAATTGCTTGGCTAACAGGTAGTTATATAACGCTGTTCTGACACCGCCAATGTGTAATCCTCCCGTTGGACTCGGTGCAAAACGTACTCTTACTGGTTTATTTGACATATATTTTCAACAAGTGAATGATAGATTGGTTCAATGAGTGATTGAGAGAATGATAGAATACAGTAATGCTTTTCTGTTATATCATTCACTAATTCTATCATTCTATCATTGAACTGCAATGCACGAAATTTCAACATTAACATCCTTTGGCAAACGAGCCACTTCAACGGTTTCTCTTGCGGGTGGATTTGTGGTAAAAAATTCCCCATAAACCCCATTAATTGCCGCAAAATTATTCATGTCTTTTACAAAAATTGAACATTTTACCACATTCTCAAAAGTCATATCGGCTGCTTCCAGAATAGCTGAAATATTTTTCATTATTTGACGAGTTTCGTCTTCAATATTTGCTCCCGCTTCAACCAAAGCCAACGCAATTTGCCCAGATACATACAAAGTTCCATTCGATAAAACTGCCTGTGAATATGGACCGATAGCGGCGGGGGCTTTTTCTGTAAAAATGATTTGTTTCATGTTTTAAGATTTATTTTCTAATTTGCCTGCAAGTTACAAAATCAAGAGGTCTTTTATTAATTTATCAGTTTCAAAGGTTTAAAAATTAGTCAGAACAAATATAATGTATATCTGTTTAATCAATTATCAATCTTATTAAACAAAATGAAGCTACGCATATTTAATGAAATCATAAAAGTACCCACTTGGATAACTGTATTTACAGGTTTGGGGTTATTATCTTGGCAATATTTTCAAGGTAGCTTATCACAAAATATTCAAATGATTTTCTTTGTTTCATTAATACTTTTAACGGGAATTCCACACGGAGCATTAGATCATTTAATACAAGAAGCAACCGATAAAAAGCTCAATCAAGTGTATAGTGCCAAATTATTTTTGTTAAAATACTTAATGATAATGGCAGTTTATGCTTTATCATGGTATTGGTTTTCTGGACTAAGTTTAGTGATTTTTTTAATTATTTCAGCATGGCATTTTGGTGAAACAGATTTGGAAAAAGCACCACAAAATGCTTTAATATGGTCATTTACAAGGTTGATTTATGGATTTTATATTTTAGCTTTCATTCTTCTAACTCATCTTAACGAAGTTCGTCCAATTGTTGATAGAATGATTGGAAATCAGAGGTCAATATTAACTTTTTGGAATTTTATTATCTTGAATGTTAAGCAAATACTTTATTTATTGGGTCTGTCTTTTACCACAATTTTCATCATTGCTCAATCAGAGTTTTTAATTCAATTTGACAAAATTAGAATTTTTCGTTTACTATTAATTTTATTAATATCAATATATTTGCCTTTACTGCCCGCTTTCGCACTTTATTTTGGAGGTTGGCACGCACTCTGTGCCTTTGATAATATTCACGATTATTTACGGAAAGATCATCCGACTTTATCTTTTAAATTAATTTATCTCAAAACCCTTCCACTCACTATTTTAGCCATCATTTTTCTTTGTGCTTTCTTGTGGTATTGTCGTACTTATACGCAACACTTTGATCCATTTCCAATCCTTTTTATTTTTATTTCGCTCATCACTTTGCCACACTTAATTATTGCTCATCAAATGAATCATGATGCAAAATGATATTTGTTTAATTTTTTTGAAAAAAAATAAATAACAATAAAAACAATTACATGAACAATATGTTATATCATTGTAATAGTATAATTCAATATTCAAATAATCCATTAAAACCAAACATTTATCATTATGAACACATTCAACATCCTTTTGAATGGTAATCTCCAAGCAGGTGATTACATCGGATTCACATTTTTCACGGGCTACATGTCCATGTTGGCAGCTTCAATCTTTTTCTTTGTTGAAAGAGGTCAAGTTTCCGACAAGTGGAAAACATCATTAACCATTTCTGCGTTGATTACTTTCATCGCTGCCGTTCACTATTTCTACATGAGAGGTGTATGGTTAGAAACTGGTACATCACCAACTCAATTCCGTTACATTGACTGGACATTGACAGTACCCTTAATGTGCGTTGAGTATTTCTTAATCTTGAAGCCAGCAGGTGCAAAAGGTGGAATGTTAGTACGTTTATTAGCAGGTTCAATCTTGATGTTAGTTGCAGGTTACATTGGAGAAGCAGTTACTCCTGAGAGTAATGTTATGTGGGGAATTATCTCAACGATTGGTTGGGCAGTAATTATCTATGAAATCTACGTTGGTGAGGCTTCAAAATTGGCAGCATCTTCTGGAAACGCAGCGGTAATTGAAGGTTATAAAGTGATGAGATGGTTTACATTAGTAGGCTGGGCGATTTATCCAATTGGATATTGTATGTTGCCAGGAAACATCCTTCATGGATTAGTTGCAGGTGCTGATTTTACAAGAAGTTCACCAGTTGATTTAGCTTACAATATTGCTGATGCTGTCAACAAAATTGGATTCGGTTTAGTTGTTTACAGTATTGCTAAAAATGCTACTGCTGCTGAACAAACAAGACTTACTTAGTCTAAATTACCAATTACAAGTTAAATTAGAGTAAATAGCAAAGGCAGGGAATCGAACTCCCTGCCTTTTTCTATTGAACACAACCCATAACATCCTCGAAAGAGCCGTGAATTGTGGTAATAACGTATAGTCTTCAAAAATCGTTTAATCTTCACTGTTTATTTCTTGAACAACTTTCATTAGCACAATGAATACTACGACACTGATAAGTATAAAGACTAAATATTTACCACTAAAAAGCAATTCCAAGCGATAAGAAGCATTGTGAAAAATGACAAAAATGCAGAATATGAAGTAAAAAATACTTAGTAATATAGTTATTATTTTCGTTTTCATTGAGTGATTGTTTAAGAATTTATATCATCGAAACAATATCTAATGCTTAAAGTTTTGGCTTTAAAAAAAAGCCCTCAAGTAATAAAACTTGAAGGCTCAAAATAAAGTATTAACCAATTATTAAAACCCTAATCCAACCGCAAAAGCACGGACTGAATTGGGCATATCCGCCAATTTTGTTGCCATTCCCGAAGTTAAATTAATTGTATAAAGAGCTGATTTATCGCCGACTTTTAAAGCTGCGTATCCAACTCCACTTCTGCTTGTAATATCAAATCCACTCACCGCTTCAACATTGATTCCCAAAGCTCCAACTTCCACTTGCGTTCCGTTGTTTGGTGGGTCTTGTCGGTTCAATTTATCCGTCACATTATCAATATTAAATAAAACGGTAGTAGTTGCTCCCGCAAAATTATTGGTATAAGCCGAAGCCGTAACGCTTGGTGTTCCAGGGTTTAAAATACCATCAGCTGCTGCAATTAATCCCGTTTCAGGTTGTAAACGAAGATTTTGACCTGTGTTGCTGATACAACGAATTCTATCAACGGTTGGATTAAAATCAAATCCAAAAGATGTTCCAATTAGTAAAGTAGCAAATGGAACTGTGCCAATTACCGCAGCAGCCCCCGACGAAGTGTTTAAAACATACAACCGACTTGAACTTCCCAAAGCGTATAATTGACCCGTTGCAGGACGCATATCAATTCCTACAATTATTTCCCCCGTTTGTAAACCCGTAATTGGTTTACTGATTGGTATTCCTATATTTAAGAAATTGAAAATCAATAAATTATTTGTCTCATCAATCGCATACGCAATAGGCGAAGTCGGAATGGCTAAACCTGTGATATTTCCTGTAGGTAAATCGCCTAATTTGGTTGATTTACCAGTCATTAAATCAATTTGGTGCAATTCCCACTTGCTCGAAACCATTACGGCGGCAAGAGCAACATCGCCCGCAGGATTAATATCAAAACCTGCCGACATTGAAATATCCGTTCCCAAAGCACCTACTTCAACCAATACTCCGTTGTTTGGGGGGTCTTGCTTATAAAGTTTATCTGTCTGAGAATCAAGGTCATACAAGACCGTTGTAGTTGAACCCGCCGTGTTATTAGTGTAGGCGACCGATTCAATTTTTGGACTTGAACCTCCATTAATTGACATATCCGTTGCCGCAACCGCACCCGTTTCTGGATGTAAACGCAAATTTTGACCCGTGTTTGTCACTAATCTGATTCTATCAACGGTCGGATTAAAATCAAGTCCAACCGCCGTTCCGCTAATCGTTGGGTTCAAAGCTGTTGTTCCGATAACTCTGGCAACGCCCGTTTCTTGATTGATAACATAAATTCTGCTTTGTGAACTCACGCCATATAATTCACCAGTTGCAGGGCGAAAGTCAATGGCAGTCAATAAATCACTTGGTAATAAACCTGTAATTGGCGTTGTTGCAGTTGCCGTTGCAGAATTATTCGCATTAATTTTGAGTAACTGATTGCCATTTGAAAGGACGAAAAAAGACAAATCAGGTTTTTTAACGTCAATTTTTTTGTCGTCGTCCTTACATGAAGTTGTCGTGAAGCCTAAAATTAAGGCGGATGCTGCAATCAGCATTTTAGTTTTTAGTGTTTGCATAATGCTAATGATTTAATAAAATGTATGAGCAAAATTTGGAAGATATACGATTACTAATCATGATTGGTTTTATAAAGTCGATATTTTATTTTTCTTAAAAATACTGTTCCACCAATTATGCTGATTATGAAACCGTTTTTCTAACTTTGTGTAAAGACTTAAATTTTATTAATGCTACAAATAAATCATATTCATCACATCGCCATCATTTGTTCTGATTATCAAAAATCGAAGCATTTTTACACTGAAATATTGAGTTTCAAAATTATAAGAGAGGTCTATCGTGCTGAACGTCAATCATATAAGTTAGATTTATCGGTGAATGGGATTTACCAAATTGAATTATTCTCATTTCCAAATCCTGTTGCAAGGACTTCACGACCTGAGGCTTGTGGGCTACGGCATCTGGCATTTGAGGTAAATAACGTTCAGGAGACAAGAAGTTATTTATTGAGACAAAGCGTTGGTTGTGAGGATATTAGAATTGATGAATTTACTGAAAAGTCATTCTTTTTTATAGAAGATCCAGATGGATTACCAATTGAATTTTATGAAATTAACTAAGTTTTCGCCACGAAGGCAATAAGACTCCAATTTTTAATCAAAATACATTATTTCACTCTTAAACTTAGTGCCTTAGAGTCTTGGGAGCATTTTATCATAATTTGACCATTTTAAAAATATCAAAATGCACAAAAAACTACTATTTTTCCCTTTTGTTGCCTTATTTTGGAGTTGCGGGAATTCCCCTCAAAAAAACGTTAAAGTTACTTCCGATTCGTTAAACTATACAATAAAAACCTTTGAAAAACACAGCCAAACCTGCGTAAAAAAAGATTCGTTATGTGCAACGGTGAAATTTCAATATCCTGAATTTGAATCGGTTAGCTTTAATCAAGTGATAAAAAATGAGATTTTAAATATTTATTACGATAATAACGACAGCACGAAATCTCGTCCAACGAATTTTGAAGAATTAGCCAGGCCTTTTGTGGATGATTATGATTTGAAGTTAAAAGAAGGGAAAGAGTACGTGAAAGGTGCAAATGCAATTAATGAAGACGAATTTTTGGCAATGCCTTGGTACATGGAAGCAAATACAACCGTGCAACGCCAAACCGAAAAATATTTGATGCTCCACACTAATTCTAACTGGTTCATGGGCGGAAATCATCCGATCAGCATGGAATATTATTACGTTTATAATCGTAAAGATTTTAAGAGAATTACGTTGGATGATTTATTTCAGAAGGGATATGACCAAAAATTATTGAATATTGCCGAAGAAATTTTTAGGAAGCAAGAAAAACTAAAACCTGCCGATAAATTAAGTGAAGAGGCAGGGTATTTCTTTGATAATCAACGATTCATCTTAAATGATAATTTTATTTTAACCGAAAAAGGAATCAAATTTTTATTCAATGTTTATGAAATAAAAGCGTATGCTTTTGGAATAACCGAATTAGAAATACCTTACGAAAAATTGGAAGGTATTCTGAAGTGAAAAAGAGACGTGAGGTAATGTAATCTTTTTGGGAGATTACATTACGGTCTCGAATAAATAAAAGGGTACTTGGGAATTGAGAGCGAACAACTATTAATTTACAATCGTTACCAGTGAGTTAAACTTCTTAACTCGGATTTACATGGTATTATTTAAAACTAAAAAAATCTTTTTTTAGTGGAAAAAAATCTAATTTTTATGCCCAAAACATTCAGCAAAAGGTATGCACCAAATGCGATGAGGCTAATTGCTAAAATTGGAATAATGATATACATGATTTTTAGAGGTAATTCTATACCACAAAGCACGGAAGTTTAATTCATAGATTTTAGCGTAGAATTACCTAATCTGTACTAAAAATTTTAGTAGTTAACTTTTATTAACATTTGATAATAATCAAGAATATAAGCGGAAACGATTACTTGGCAAGATTTTGAAAAAGTTGAACTTCGGGTGGGAACAATCATTGAAGTAAATGATTTTCCGAAAGCCAAAAAACCAGCTTATTAATTAAAAGTTGATTTTGGAGATGAAATTGGCATAAAACAGTCTTCTGCACAATTGACAAAACTATATTCAAAAGAAGAATTGATGGGTAAACAGGTTTTATGCGTAACAAATTTCCTCCCCGACAAATTGCTAATTTTCTTTCTGAAATATTAGTTTCGGGTTATGTTTTGGAAAATGGAGAAGTGGTTATCTCATCTATTGAACGCTTAGTACCAAACGGAACGAGATTAGCTTGAAAATTTTAGAAACGATTACAACAAGCTATGCGTTAGTCAATTATATTTGTGTTTGTATTCAAATTTAAACTAAAAATGAAAAATAAATTTCTCTACATCATCTTTTCTTTTGTTGTTTTAGTTACCTCAACTGGTTTTGGCTTTTTAGAGTCTTCAACTATTATGCACGGACGTGAAAACCACCAAATAAAGGCAGATTCACTTAGAAATGCCACCTATAATCTTCAATTTTCTCGTAATCCATCGCTCATAAAAAAAGAAATTGATAAACCTGTCAGTAGCCAAATCACAAAATCTGTTATTCAATGGACAGCAAATTTGGTTAGAAACACTCTACAAATCATAATTAATATAGTAGTTGACGTTGCTAAGGTTATTTTGATGATAATAATTAAGTTTTTAATTGGTTGAAAACGTTTCCTCTTAACTTTTTTACTCGTAAAACTCTCATAATCAAGGGACTGGCATAAAAATTGTACCTTTTCAGTATCATGGGTTTCTTGTTACATAAACAAAACAAGTTTCGTAAATCGTCGTTACTTTGTTGGCAATTAGTTGTTAGTGTTGAGAAATACTTTCCTCTATGAAGACCAATCATTGATATTTCACACACTAACATCACCGTTTTATGAAATTCCTATTTTCATATTTATTGGTCTTATTCGGAATATTACCAATCTTCGGTCAAAACCCAGACGTAAAATTTGCTGGGGAACTTCGTAAAATCATGCTTGATGCTGATTTATCCACCAAAATACGTTTAGATATTTTGGTACTCGGCTTCAACAATTATGTTGGCGGGGTTTTATTCAGAAAATCATAAAGGGATTTATACCAATTATAACAGTAAAATTAATGTTCATGCCATCACCACCGACCCAATGACGGCGGGACATTTAGAAACGATTGAGACTTTTGGCAAGATTGCTATTTACCTTCCAGATAATAATGGACGCTCGAAAAATGTAACGATAGAAGCATTAAAATTACAAGAATATTAAAAAATGAACATAAAAATATCAACGAAAGTTAATCAAAGCCTTTCCAAAGTTTGGGAAGGCTTTAATTTGGAATTATTTGCAAAATTAGCTCCACCTTTCCCACCCGTAGAAGTTAAAGAATTTGGCGGATGTTTGAAAGGTGATAAAGTACACTTAGAACTCAATTTTATTCTCTTTAAACAAGATTGGATTTCGGATATAACAGACCAAAAGCGAACAGAATCCGAAATTTATTTTATTGACGAAGGTACGAAACTACCCTTCTTTTTGAGCTGTTGGCAACACAGACACAGGCTTGTTAAAGACGGCGAAAGCACAATTATTATTGATGATATTTCTTTCAAAACCCCTACTATTTTAACGGATTACCTGTTTTATCCTTTGATGTATTTACAATTTTTGTATCGAAAACCCATTTATAAAAAGGTTTTTGAGTAAGAAGCTTGGTTTGCAGTAGAGATAGATAATGTTTACATTTGCTAAAATAACCAGCTATACAAATCAACCAATCTGAAAATCAATGAAATTAAACATTACTTGGAAAATCTTTATCGGCATGAGCCTTGGTATCATTGTCGGTTATATTTTAAACAAAACCTACCAAGACAATCCTGAATCACTAAATTCCGCCAGCACATATTTGAATCTTTTGAGTAAAATTTTCCTCAGAATGATTAAAATGATTATTGGACCACTGATTTTCTCAATCTTGACCGTTGGAATTGCCAAATTAGGTGATTTTAAGTTAGTGGGAAGAATTGGAGCAAAAACCTTGGGCTATTTTTATTTCGCTACTTTGTTGTCTTTACTAACGGGATTAATTGCGGTAAATGTCCTTCGTCCAGGCAAGATGATGCAGATTCCATTGCCAACGGCAGGAGCCGATACGGGCATCGAAGTAAAGAAAATGACGATGGAAAATTTTATTACGCACCTTTTTCCGCAAAGTTTTTTTGAAGCCTTAGCCACCAATGAAATTCTCCAAATTGTGGTCTTTTCAGTATTCTTCGGAATAGCAACTGCCGCTATCGGTGACCACGGAAAAATTATCATCAGAGGTTTAGATGCCGTTTCAGAAGTGATGTTCAAAATCGTTTCTTACGTAATGGGGTTTGCTCCGTATGGCGTTTTTGGAGCTGTAGCAGCGGTTATTGCGCAGAAAGGATTAGGGATTTTGGGGGGGTATTTGTACTTGATAATATGCTTTTTCGCCACTTTGGCTTTCTTTATTTTGGTCGTTTTGCCCGCCATTTGTCTGGTTGCAAGGGTGCCTTATTGGAAATTATTATCTTACGTAAAAGATGCACTTTTCTTGTCATTTAGCACGGCAAGTTCAGAGGCTTCAATGCCTTTGCAAATTGAGCAATTGAAGAAATTTGGGGTTTCTGAGCGTATCGTTAGTTTCGTTTTACCTTTGGGATATTCCTTCAATTTGGATGGTTCAATGATGTACATGACTTTCGCTGTGGGTTTCATTGCACAGGCTTATGGTATCGAACTAACGCTTGCTCAACAAGTTACGATGATGCTTACGTTGTTAGTTACAAGCAAGGGAATTGCGGGCGTACCTCGTGCATCGTTAGTGGTAATTGCAGGAACCATGTCAATGTTTAATTTGCCTGCGGAGGGTTTAATTCTACTTTTTGCGGTTGATTGGTTATTAGACATGGGTCGTTCAGCAACCTCAGTAGCCGGAAATGCAGTGGCAACGGCAGTGGTGGCAAAGTGGGAAGGAGAACTGAAAATGGTTGATTAGTTGTTCGGTTTTTGATGTTAGTTTTCCAAACATCGAAAACCGAACAACTAATATCGAAAACCTAATATCAAACATCGAAAATCGAACATCGAAATGTCATCACATCACGTTATACGAGACGAACAGGAGCCTGCCCTTATCATTGCAAACGGTGAATCGTGCAGTTTTGAGTTGATGGGCGAACTCTTGGAATGGTCACCTTTGGTGATTGTGCTGGATTCGGCAATTCAGCGGGTTTTGGGGTTAAATATTAAGGTAGATGTGCTTTTGGGGGATTTTGATAGAAATTTTGATGCGGAGAAAATTCGAGAACAGCAATATCCCATTGAAATTGTTCATACGCCCGACCAAGAAAAAACGGATTTAGAAAAAGCCTTTGACTATCTTATTGGAAGAGGTTTCCCAGCCGTGAATGTGGTTTGGGCAACGGGTAGAAGAGCAGATCATACGATTACGAATATTACTAATATTGTCCGTTTCAGAGAACAACTTAAAATTGTAATTATTGATGATTATTCCAAGATATTTTTATTGCCCAAAAACTACGAAAAATGGTATCCCAAAGGCACGGCAATTTCACTTATTCCAATTGGGAAAGTTAATGGAATTGTAACAAAAAATTTAAAGTATTCGCTTGATAATGAAAGCCTTACGATGGGTTATCGAACGGGAAGTAGCAATGAAGTTGAAGAAGATGGAATGATAAAAATTACGCATGGAGAGGGAGATTTGTTAATGATGGAATGCGTGGATTAGATTTTCGTTATTCGATGTTCGGTAACAAACATCGAACAACGAAAATCACTACTTTGATAAATCCGTAATTTTCAAATACTTCACTTTCACCTTTCCGCCATTTGTAAATAATGAAAAAATATTCCCTTTTTCGTCTGGATAAATCAAACTTGTCATGGCAATTTGTCCGTCATTGGCAAAGACTTCTACCGATGATTTATCTACCAATACCTTCAATTTCAAGGTCTTATCTTCAAATTTTAAAGATGCTTTTTCTGTGGAAGGGAAATTTTCTTTAATAATTAAACCAGATTTGTTTCTATCAACGTATAATTGTTTACTCGCTACATCATAGCCAATAATCGTTTCCTGCAAAATCTTTTTATTGTCCTTTTCATCCTTCTTTTGTGCAATTTTTAATCCAAAATATTTGGCAGATTTTATTTTAAATTCCACTTCAACCATGTATGAATTATTAGCAAAGAGGGACATTCCACTAATTTGCTTTTCTTTGGATAATACAAAATTTGCTTTCTCGAAAAACAAGTAATCTTTTTTTGCTTTTAAGGTTGAAATAGGTTCTTGAAAAAGCCTTAAACCACTTGGTGTTGAGCGTAACGTAATGTCTCGTGGAATTGCCATTTGTCCTTTCCACGGAAACGTTGGCATGGCATCGGCATATTGCCAAGACGACATCCAACCTAACAAAATTTTCTTATTTTCGGGGGAATCCGTGTATGGAATAGCAGCATAAAAATCTTTGCCATAATCTACGTATAACTTCGTTTCGGGCGTGTTATTATTTTTGAATGTTGTACCATTAAATTCGCCCACAAAATACTGCATTCCTTCAAATTTTTCGTGTGGTCCGTTCGTGGAAATAAATAGTAACCACCTGTTGTTCTGTGTATTACCATCAACGGGCATTTCAACTAAGGCAGGACATTCCCATATTTTACCAACCTCTCCTTGATTACCAAACTCACCCGTTCGAGTCCAATTTTTTAGGTTTTTTGAGGTATAAAAGACAACTTTATACTCCTTCGGAAAGACCACTGACATCACCCAATTTTGCGTTTTTTCATGCCAAATAACGTGCGGGTCACGGAAGTCTTTCATTTGTAAATCTATGACTGGATTACTCGCATATTTCGTCCAAGTTGTTCCATTATCGTTGGAATATGCAAGGTATTGAGCCTCCTTTTTTCCATCGTGATAATCGGCAGTATAGAGGGCAACCATACAAGGATTGTTCCCCGTTTGAAAGCCACTTGAATTGGTTTTATCAACTACAACACTTCCCGAAAAAATCCAAACTGAATCTTCTGGAATTGCCACGGGCAGATGCTCCCATTCCACGAGGTTTTTACTTACAGCGTGTCCCCAACTCATGTGTCCCCATTTATTTTCGTAGGGATTATGTTGGTAAAAAAGATGGTATTGCCCTTGATGATAAACCAAACCATTTGGATCATTTGTCCAGTTTTTTAGAGGAGAGAAATGATAATTTGGTCGCCATTGAGGGGTTTCCTTTGGCGTTTGTGCGTATGTGAAAAATGGGAAAAGGAGTAAGGTTAATAGCTTTTTCATGAAATTTAGGGGTTTTATTTTGTCGCTGCCTCGGGCGGGTGACTGATATTATCGGGCATCTTGCCTGACATACTAAATAGGCTGGAAGCCTAATATTAGTTGTCATTTGCCAAAGACAAGCGACTAAATAGGCGACTAATTCAGAATTTTTTGGATTAATACTTAGTAAAATTCTCCAATTTATTAATCTGACGAATGCAAATTCAGACAATTTTTACATTACGATTTCAAATATATTTTTTAACAGCTATTTCCTCTCCATCAAAAACCGCAAAATGATAACTATTTTCATCATCATACGCCCATTGACCGAGGTTTATGTATCTACTATTTTCACTTACGGGTAAATCTAACAATAAATGACGATGCCCAAAGATGTAAAAATCGTGATGTTTAGTGGCTTCTTGTTCTTTGGCAAAACTCCAAAGCCATTCATTATCACCCCTGAATTGCATTTCTCGCTTGATTCGTTCTTCATCTTTTCGACTGCCCGACCACCAAGTTGCCAAAGTCATTCCTGCGTGGGGATGAATCCAACCAAATGCCCATTGCGACAGTTTACTTTCAAAAACTTTTTTCAAATATTTATATCCAAAATCCCCAGGACCTAAACCATCTCCGTGAACGACGTAAAAAGTGGTGAGTTTAGCGTTTAGAGAATAGAGTTCAATGTCTTCCATTGCAAGTGTTGAATTTTTATTCTCCAATCTTTCCTCTGTACTCTCTACGCTAACCTCGTATTCCTGAAACTCTCGATAAACCTTAATTCCCAATTCTTTCGTAAAATAATCAAACATCCAAATATCATGATTACCTGCAAAAACGATGATTTCAATGCCTGAATCCGATAATTCCGCCAATTTACCCAATAATCTAACAAATCCTTTTGGCACCACATTTTTATATTCAAACCAAAAATCAAAAATATCTCCCACTAAAAAAACTACTTGGGCATCACTTTTTATTGAATCAAGCCATGCAACTACTTTGCGTTCACGGGCGAGGCTGGTTTGGTGGTCGGGATAGCCTAAATGAAAATCTGAGGCGAAATATATTTTTTTATCTTTCTGTAAATTAATTGAATTCATACGTTCTTTTCAAAGGGATTTGTCAAGTATGTGCTGCAATATTTTTCAAAGATACGCAAAAAAAGAAGCCATTGCTTTTGGCGAAGGCTTCTTTGTAAAACTCAGAATGTGGTTTTTAAAGTGATTTTCTCAGTATCATTTCCATCGAAACATTGACATTTTGGCGTTTTCCACCTTGAATTAAATCCGCTGCTAATTTGCCGATTTCTTTTGGTTTTGAGGAAATAATGCTGATTCCTCCCGCTAAAATTTCTTTATAACAAGAATCATTTAACGAAATAATGCCTACCTGTTTACCCAATTCAAAGCCTTGACTTTGAACAGATTTAATGGCAGAAACTAAATCAGCATCGTCCATTGTCAAATAAACATGACCTTCTTCAACTTCTTCATTCTCCAAACCGTCCAATACTTGAAAATCGTAATGATTATTTTCGCAGAAATTTCTGAAACCCGTTATCAATTCAGAATCAAAATATTCTTCTTCAGTTAATACCAAATTCAGTGTTTTATATTTTTTAAAACATTTAGCATTTTGTTGCAAAATATTGAAAATTTCTTCGCCCGAATTACACAAAATTGAAGAATTAACATTCAACAAAGTAGGCATAGATTGTTCAAGAAAAATCAATCTTTCGCCCGAAATTTTCTTTAAGCACTTAATATTTTCTTCGGTTTCTTCAATCAAGTGAGGCATAATTACGTAATAGTGATAATTGCCCAAATGATTATTGATGATGTCTCTAAAATTATCGCTTTTGTAATTATAAGTAAAAATATCTACCGCAACTTCTTTGCCTGCATAATTAACAAAAGCGTTGAAAATTGCTTTATTATTCTCGGTAATTTTACCGACTAAAAAAAAAATTTTGGTCTTTGTTTTTGCTGATTTTCCAGAAATAAAATAGCCTTTTCTGAAAATGGAAGTAATAACTCCGAGACGATGTAGTTCAGAATATGCACGTTCAACGGTGTCTCGTGAGAGGTAACATTCCTCGCTGGCTTCATTGATTGAAGGCAATCTTTCGCCCGTTTTCAGGTCGCCCTTTTCAATGTCAATTAATAAAGTGTTTACTAATTGCTGATATTTTGGGGTTTTAGAGTCCTGTTTTGCCTGAGCAAAACTTCTGAATGTCGAAATCATATTTTAATGGGTTGGGTTTTGAATAACGGTATTAAATGAAAATTTTTAATAAGATTAAAACCAATAAAAAGATGATTATCATAATTAAAAACTCATAGAAATTGCTTCTATTTTGAATCATTTTTTTGATTTTGCTTTTAATAAAATGTTCTGCATATTTCATTTGTTTTATTAAATTAAATATTGAAATAATACATTTATTTTTTCAGTAAAATTACGTCCATAAATACTACAAGCGTTAGGATAATTCTTGCAAATATTAGTATAATTCTTGCAAAAATGCCCTTAATTTGCCTCCACTGTCCTGTCATACCCTGACAGGTTGTATCTGTATAGCACAGGATATTTATTTAGACCACAAATTGCTACTTAGATTTAAAATTACAAATCTGTGAATAATTCATTATCCATTTCTTTAAATAATGTTAAAAAAACTGACTTGAAAGTGTTACTCATTTTTAATAAGCTCAGTGATTTTCGGAATGAAATCTATGATGGATTTTTGTCACAAACTGACGGTAAGGCATCGGTGGATTTATACATTCATTCAATTTCAAATTATAATTCACGACATTTTGAGGAGGTTATTCACGAAAAAATGGACACTTACGACTACTTCGCCATCATGCTTCATGCAACACATTTGAACGAAGATATTTTGAAGACCGTAAATAGTATTCCCAAAGAAAAGTTATTGATTTTGGATAAGCGAAATGAATTTATTCGGGGACGCTACGCTTGTGTTTATCAAGATTTTGAAGCTGATATTTATGAAGCACTTTTGAAAGCCAAGCACTTAATTACGAAGTATAAAACCTTAAATTTTGTTATTCAAGAAAAGTATTTTTATTCACTTGCAATTATGGAAGGTGTTACTCATTTTGCCGTTGAAAACAATCTAAAATATAATATTTACACGGAAGTAAACGATGAAATTATTCGTAAAAATGAGGCTTATTTGGTTTTATCAGAACGATTTTTATCAGAAATTTTGAAACAATGTCAAGCCCAAAATTTTAAAATTGGGCTTGACATTGGTATTTTATCCTACAATGAAATGCCAGTGAAAGAAGTGCTTTCGGGAGGAATTACGGTTGTGACTACCGACCATTATCAATTAGGAAAAACTGCTGCTTACCTTATTCTGAACGGCAAAAAAGAGCATATCCGTAATCCATTTTTGTTTATTCAAAGAAATTCTCTTTAATTATTATTCTCCTTACTTTTCCAATAAAAATAGAAAGGCAATCCCGTTACCATTAACCCTAACCCAATCAAAGCTTCTTGTGGTTTTTCCATTAAAGTATTGACAATCAGAGCAATACAAAATAAAATAAAGATGGCAGGAACGAATGGATAGCCAATTACTTTGTAGGGACGATGAGCATCGGGCATTTTTTTACGCAAAACAAAAACCCCGAAAGCGGTTGCTCCGTAGAAAATAAATGCCGCAAAAATCAACATATCCGTTAATTGGTCGAATGTACCAGACATTACCAAAAGGGAAGTCCAAATGGCTTGAATAAATAAGGCTCTGGAAGGCGTATTATATCTTGGATGAATGTAATCAACGCTCTTGAAAAACATTTTATCATTAGCCATGGCATAAAACAATCTCGATGCCAAAAGGATAGTGGTACTTGTACAATTGAACGTAGCCACTAAGATTAGGCAGGATATTAAAAGTCCACCTGATGAACCCAAAAAGTGATTGACAACCGCAACCGCAGCAATGCCATTTTTGGATTCATAAATGTTAATAAATTCGTCAATGGGAAGAATATAGAGATAGACAAAATTCATCAACAAGTAAATTGCCATCACCCCCAACGTTCCGAAAATTAATGCTAAGGGCAAATTTTTCTGTGGATTCTTCATTTCACCCCCAATAAATCCTACACTCGCCCAACCTTCGTAGCCCCAAAAAGCACTCAAACAAGCCAACGCCAACGCCTTAAAAAGCGTTGAACCGTTCATGGCATTTGGGTCGTATCTAACGCTATTTGTGGTGATATTATCCATGCTTCCGATGCTTGAAGTCAAGCCTAACACGATAATAATCAACATCGTAAGCACCATTAAAGCCGTTAAAACCCTACTCAGATTTTCTCCTAATTTTAATCCTCTGTAATTAAAATAAGTCAGGGAAAAAATTAAGGAAATGGCTACAATTTTAACACTTAAATTATCAAGAAGATGTAAACCCAAAAAGCTAAAATCGGTTAAGGTTTTGGATGTTTCTGGAAAGACAATTAGACTGTTTAATGATTGTGCAAACACGTAAGCAATGGAAGCAATTGAGGCAGTACGGATAACGGCAAAGTTCGTCCAACCAAAAAGGAAGGCAAAAAAGCGGTTATAGATTTTACGAAAATAAACAAACTCTCCGCCCGAATCTGCAAGCATACTGGCAACTTCTGCGTTGGAAAGTGTTCCTGCTAAGCTAATTAAACCCGCCAATAACCAAGCAATTAACACTAAAATAGGAGATTGTAATTCTGCCGACATCGCAGCGACTTTTTTAAAAACTCCCGTTCCAATCACGGAGCTAACGATGAGAACAATGGCGGAGGTTAATCCAATTGAGCGAATTAATTGCCCTTGATTTTCAGAAGATTTTGGCATAAAGTGGTATTTTGGTTTGTAAATGATTATACAAATTAGGAATTTATTGGGGGTTTACAAAACAGGAGTTGTTCATTTTTAAATTTTTTATAAGCCCAAAATATGCATATTCTTCCAACGCCCTAATTCTCAATCCCAAAAACAAACTATTTTATAACACAAAACATCATAAAAAGTATTTTCAAAACATTAACTTTTATTTTTGATAGCTAATCTTTTATAAACTATTTTTGTAACCACTTATCAACACTCATACAATAATAACCCAATAATAACCCATGAAAATATTGCTACCCCTCATCTTCATTTTACTGGCTTTTACAGCCTCTGCACAGAAAATAAATGAGTCTTATCAATTTCATATTAAACCAACCACTTCTAAGATAACTATTGACGGAATCTTAGACGATGAGGCTTGGAAAAATACGGACGTAGCGAACAATTTTTGGCTCAAATTCCCTACGGATACTGCTCGTGCCAATCATCAAACGGGAGTCAGATTGACGTATGACGATAATTTTTTGTACGTTTCAGCCATTTGTTTTAAAGCGATGGATGGAAAATCTGCCACGGTTGAATCCATGAAAAGAGATTATACTGTACAGAACAATGAAAGTTTTCAAGTAATTATTGAGCCTTTCAATGACCTGACAAACGGCTTTATTTTTGGTGTGAATGCGGCGGGTGCTCAATTAGAAGGACTTATTTCAGAGGGACAAGTACCAAATCTAAATTGGGATAATAAATGGTATTCTCAAACTAAATACCTTGCCGACCGCTGGATTGTGGAAATGGCAATTCCTTTTAAAACATTGAGATATAAAAAGGATGTTTCAAGTTGGGGAGTTAACTTTTCTCGTAATTATCCCAACCAAAAAGAAGTTTCTGTTTGGGCAAAAATACCCATACAACTAACCTCAATTTCACTTGCTCATACTGGTGTATTGGCATGGGAAAGCCTTCCTCCTTTGCCCAAAGCCAATATTTCGGTTATTCCATTCATTCTTGGGGGTATTAATAAAGATTTTCAAAAGAATAGTGATGTAACGTTTAGAAAGGATTTTGGGGGAGACGCAAAAATTGCTCTTTCATCAGCTTTAAATTTGGATTTAACGGTAAATCCGGACTTTTCGCAGGTGGATGTGGATAGACAGGTAACTAATTTGAGTCGCTTTGAATTGTTCTTTCCAGAACGTCGTCAGTTCTTTTTAGAAAATGCCGATTTATTCAATAATTTCGGTTTAGACAATCTGAGACCATTTTTTTCAAGACGTATAGGTTTGGGAGTACCTATTACGTATGGAGCGAGGGTGAGTGGAAAACTCAATAATAATCTTCGCATTGGAGCCATGAACATCCAAACGAGATTAATTGATAGCATTGATTTTAATGCTGATAGCAAAACAATCATCTCACAGCCAAGTCAGAATTTTTCGGCAATAGTTTTGCAACAAAAAATCTTCAAACGTTCAAGCATTGGATTGATGTTTCTGAATAAAGAATCTTTGAATTTTAACGAGAAAAAAAACGACGGGTTTTCCGACTATAACAGAAACCTTGGCATTGAATATAATTTAGCCTCTGCCAATAATTTGTGGACTGGAAAAGCAATGGCTTCAAAATCTTTTAGTCCAAACATTACAGGAAAGGATTTTATGCAAGCCTACAATTTAAAATATACTCCTTTTCACTGGATTATAGATTTACAGCACGAAAATGTAGGAATTAATTACAATCCAGAAGTTGGTTACATTCAACGTGCTGGATATTATCGTTTCGCTGCTAATGAAATATCTTACCTTTACTACACAAAAAATCCTCAGAATAAATTTCAATATCACGCAGCTACATATGTGGGAGATTATTATTGGAATTCAAATGGTGAATTGACCGATGCTGTAAATATGGTTGCCTATCAATTCTTAACGAAAAGTTTTAGCCTGTTCAATGTTACTTATCAAAGTAATTATTTTAAACTTCAAGGAGATTTTGACCCAACTAATAAGCGAAGTCCAGATGTGCTGAAATTTGGTAGCGAGCATCGGTACAATAATGTTGCACTTTTGTATTATTCATCGCCTCGAAAAAAATATACCTCAAACTTTTCAGGTTCTTACGGAGGCTATTTTGGTGATGGGAAACTGTTGAATTTATCGGCAACGTTAGGTTATCGTTTTCAACCCTACGTAAACATTTCTGCCATTATTAATTACGTGGATATTTCTGAGGTAAAAATCCCCGTAGCTGGACAACCCAATAAAATTGTGAATTCCCATTTCTTCTTGGTGAGTCCTAAGATTGATGTTACGTTTACGAATAAATTATTCTGGACTACTTTTATTCAGTACAATGAACAACGGCAAAACACGAACATCAATAGTCGAATTCAATGGCGATACAAACCCGCTTCGGATATTTTCTTGGTCTATACAGATAATTATTTCCCGAATAACTATGAAATAAAAAATCGAGCGATAGTTTTGAAAATGACGTATTGGTTGAATCTATAAAGAATTAATAATTAAAAGTGAATAGGTAATAGTTAGTTTTGGATTAATTTTACAATCAAATAAGCCCAATACTAACTTGTCAGCATTCCTATACAATCTTTCTATTTATGCCTATCAATCCATCATTTGGTTAGTTAGTCCTTTTAATAAGAAAGCGAAATTGTGGATAGATGGAAGAAAGGAATTAGGGATTAGGGACTGGGGATTAGAAAAGCAAACAAGCCAATCCCCAATCCCTAATTCCCAAACCGCATGGTTTCATTGTGCTTCCCTCGGTGAATTTGAGCAAGGACGACCCGTTATTGAGGAATTTAAAGAGACATTTCCCGAATATAAAATTGTTCTGACTTTCTTCTCGCCTTCGGGCTATGAAGTGCGTAAAAACTATGCTGGGGCTGATTTTATCTGTTATTTGCCTTCCGATACGCCCTCTAACGCCAAAGAATTTATTGAAATTATACAACCTTCCGTTGCCTTTTTTGTAAAGTATGAATTTTGGTATAATTACCTCCGAATCCTTCACGAAAAACAAATTCCAGTCATTTCTTTCTCCGCTATTTTCAGACCCAATCAACTTTTTTTTAAATGGTACGGTGGATTTTATCGAAATATCTTGACGTATTTTGACCAAATTTTTGTGCAGAATAAATCGTCCTTTGAATTATTGCAAAGTATTGGTATTCAGAATGTTACAGTCGGTGGAGATACTCGTTTTGATCGTGTTGCACAAATTGTTAAAAAATCACGTAGGCACGTTGTGGTGAATACATTCAAAGCTGATAAACCATTATTAATTATTGGTTCATGTTGGCAAGAAGATTTTGAGGTAATTGCCCCTTTTTTGAATAATTTTTCGAAGGAATTAAAAGTAATTATCGCTCCTCACGAAATAAATGAACAGCAAATTGATAACTGGATAAAAGTCTTGAAAGGTAATACAATTAAATTTTCGGATATTGCAGAAGTGGAATTTGATTATGAAAACCCTTTTCTGTACAAAACGTTGATTATTGATAACATCGGAATGCTTTCTGATCTTTACCGTGAAGCTGATTTTGCGTGGATTGGAGGAGGTTATGGCAAAGGATTACACAATATTTTAGAAGCTGCAACTTTTGGATTACCGATATTTTTTGGCAACAAAAATTACAAAAAATTTCAAGAAGCGGTTGATTTAGAGGAGCTTACAGGAGCAAAATCCATTGAGAATACTACAGATTTTGCCTCAAATTTTGAGAAATTATACAATGATTTAGATTTAAGAAAACGAAAATCTGACATTATTAAAAATTACGTGGAAGAGAATTTGGGAGGAACAGATAAGATTATTAAATACGTAAAAAACTGTATTCCGAACTAAAAAATTTGGGTCAAACAAAATATGAAAGGATTAGTGATGCGTTCGACGGGTTCTTGGTATGAGGTTTTAGATGAAAATAAACATACTTGGAAATGCCGTTTGAGGGGAAAATTTAGGGTAATAATGATAAT
>JAYVRF010000149.1:0-21515 GCA_043756925.1 Arcicella sp.
TTGGATATTCTCATCTTTATATGACGGGAATTTTAGAACACGCCACGATGGAGGACTTTACTTCAATCGGTATTCCAAAAGACCACCCAGACGTTGTGAAAGGGCGATGCGGTTCTCCTTATGCCGTTAAAGATTATTATGACGTAAACCCTTTTTTTGCTACAAATCCATTAAAAAGGATGCAAGAATTTGAGTCAATGGTTGGTAGAGTACATAAAATCGGATTGAAAGTAGTGTTGGATTTTGTGCCAAACCACGTGGCGAGATATTATCATTCAGACATGAAGCCAATCACCGTCAATGACTTTGGTGAAGCGGATGATAAAACAAAAGCATTTGCTCCTAACAATAATTTTTACTATCTCCCGAATACCCAATTTCAAATTCCAGAAGGGGGTGTTTCACCCGTAAAACCAGATGCTCCGTACGTTGAAAAACCAGCAAAAGCCTCTGGAAATGATGTTTTTACCGCAAAACCAACCATTGACGATTGGTTTGAAACGGTAAAACTGAATTATGGCGTTGATATTCTGCATGGTCGGGTAACTCATTTTGAACCTATTCCGTCAACTTGGATAAAAATGGTTGGGATTTTGAAATATTGGGCCTCAAAAGGCGTGGACGGATTTCGTTGTGATATGGCTGAAATGGTGCCAGTTGAGTTTTGGAAATATGCCACTGAGGAGGTCAGAATTGATTATCCAAACGTGATTTTTATTGCAGAGATTTATAATCCAAAAGAGTATCGTAATTATGTAAAAGTGGGTGGATTTGATTATTTGTACGATAAAGTAGGTTTGTATGATGCTCTAAGACGTTTGGTTGAGCAAAAACCAGAAGCTACCGTTGAGGATATTACCAAAGTTTGGCAAAATGAATCGGGTGATATTTCTCAAAATATGTTGCGGTTTTTAGAAAATCATGACGAGCAGAGAATCAACACACCTTCTTTTGCAAAAGGTGATCCATTTGCCGCCATTCCAGCCATGATTGTGACTGCTACCCTTCATACAGGACCATTAATGATTTATTTCGGACAAGAATTGGGAGAAACTGCCGATGAACCAGAAGGGTTTAATAAAGCCGATGATAGAACGACAATATTTGATTTTTGGGGCGTGAAATCTCATCAGGCTTGGATGAATAATGGTAAGTTTGATGGAGGAAAGTTGACCCTAAATCAAAAATATCTCCGTGAATTTTATGGGGATTTATTGAAATTTGTCAATACTTCTGATGCTGTCAAATTTGGGGAATTTTTTGATTTGCAGTATGTACAAGGAGAAGGGTACGATAAAAAGAAGGTTTACAGCTATTTGAGGTATTCAGGTAAGCAAAAATTATTGTTTGTTTGTAATTTCAATAACGCTCAACAACAGGAAATAAATCTCAATATTCCAGAAGGTGCCTGGAATTCAATGGAATTGAAAATGAACAAAAAAATGGTGTTGAAAGGAAAATTCAATCAAAAAAATCAAATTGAATTTGAGCCAGACAAACCAGTTCATATAGAAATATCCCCGAATTCAGTGGTTATTTATGAAATTTCAGAGAAAAAATAGTAATTTTCGGTTTAGTTAAATAGCCAAATTTTTATGAACGAAACAACAAAACCACGTTTAAGCCTCTCCCAAATTATCAACATGAGTGTTGGTTTTATGGGTATTCAATTTGGATTTGCCTTACAAAATGCTAACACAAGTCGTATTTTTTCCACTTTGGGAGCCAATGCCGATGATATTCCGATTCTGTGGGTTGCAGCACCTTTAACGGGACTTTTGGTGCAACCTGTCATCGGTTACATGAGTGACCGAACTTGGCATCCAAGATGGGGGAGGAGAAGACCTTTTTTTTTCGCAGGAGCAATTTTAGCCTCAATTGCTTTGGTCTTAATGCCCCAATCAACTGAATTATGGATGGCAGGAGCCTTACTTTGGATGATGGATGCTTCTATAAATGTATCAATGGAGCCTTTCAGGGCATTTGTTGGAGATATGTTGCCAAATAATCAAAGAACAATAGGCTTTTCCGTTCAAACATTTTTTATTGGTGTCGGTGCCATGATTGCCTCGGCTCTTCCTTCAGTTTTAGACTATTTTGGCGTACCAAATGTTGCAGCGTCGGGCATTGTTCCTGACACCGTTCGTTGGTCATTTTATATTGGTGCAGTTGCATATTTCTTTTGTATTCTTTGGACAATTTTAAAAACCGAGGAATATCCCCCAGAAGATATGGCAGTTTTCGAGAAAGAAAAAAGTGAAATGAATTTTATGCATGGTGTAAACGAAACCGTTACGGGATTATTCAAAATGCCAACCGTGATGAAGCAATTGGCTTGGGTTCAGTTCTTCTCATGGTTTGGTTTATTTTGTATGTGGATTTTTACAACGAATGCGGTTACGAAAAATATCTTCGGTTCAACCGACCCAACTTCAACGGTTTACAATGAAGGAGCTAATTTTGTAGGAATTTGTTTTTTAGTGTATAATGGTGTTTCCATGCTATTTGCCTTATTTTTACCCTCAATTGCATCAAAAGTTGGCAGAAAAATGACCCACATCATTTGCTTAGTTGCGGGAGGTTTAGGTTTAATTTCAATCATGTTCGTTAGTTCAAAAATGGCTTTAATTCCTTGTTTTGTGGGAATTGGTTTTGCTTGGTCAAGTATTTTAGCCATGCCTTATGCCATGCTTTCGGGAAGTTTACCCGCCAACAAAATGGGGTATTTTATGGGAGTTTTTAACTTTTTTATCGTAATTCCGCAGATTATTGCCAGTCTGGGTTTATCGAAATTTATGAATTTTGCACACTTAGAACCAATCCACATCGTTACTATGGGCGGTGCATCCTTAATAATCAGTGCATTTTTAACCTTACGAGTCCAAGATAATGAATAAAATCAATCCTAACAAAAAAAGCCTTGCCAGTCAATTAGCCACTTGCAAGGCTTTTTATTTTTTGACAATTCTTATTTCAATCAGCTTTTCGCTTAATTCGAAACCTAATCTTCAAGAATCGGACGAAGAGATTTATAACCGAAAAATTCAGCATGCAAAAGGCGTTGCTTTGGATGATTTTACATTAAATATCGCCAAAAGTTTCTTGAATCGTCCCTATAAGGCTCGTACTTTAGAAGGAAATCAAAATGAAAAATTGGTGGTAAATCTTCGTGAATTCGACTGTTCAACGTTTGTAGAATCGTGCATTGCCATGGGATTGACGTATCGAAAAGATGATATTTCTTTCGATAAATATCAGAAGTATTTGCAACGATTGCGATATTATAAAAATGGGAAAATTAAAGGCTTTGAATCTCGGATAAATTATTTCTCAGATTGGCTCTATGTGCACGAGGAGGACGGTTTATTAGTAAATGTTACGCCTTTAATGGGTGGAATTGAATGGAAGAAAAATATCAATTTTATGAGTACACATTGGAATAAATATCCCTTTCCCAAAGACATGGAACTACTTGGAAAAATTGTAAAAATTGAAGAAAAAATTAATAGTCAAAGCTATACGTATGTGCCGAAATCAAAAGTTAAATCAATTGAGAATCAATTTATGAACGGTGATATTATCGGAATCACCACAAACATTGATGGACTTGATGTAACACATGAAGGTTTTGCTATTCGTTTGCAAGATAAACGAGTATATTTACTTCATGCTTCATCGGATTTTAAACGTGTTATGGTAACTGACAAACCTTTGGCTGAATACTTGGCTAAGAATAAAAACCAAACAGGAATTATGGTAGCAAGGTTGAAATAGGATGATGTAATTATAATTCATACCTTTATGAAAATCCCCAAAACCCTTGTGCGTCTTTGCAAGACCTACAAGGGTTTTTTGTTGGGTATATGTCAGAGCGAGAACAAAAATTTGAATTATTGATTGAAGGAATTTTAGAGAATGGCTATGCCGTTTGTGATAATTTTTTGGAGAAAAATGAGGTTAAAAATTTATTGAAAACCTTCTCAGTTCGATATGAGCAAGGAAAATTCAAAGAAGCAAGGATTGGTAAATTAAGCGAAATTCAAAAAAATACTGAAATAAGAGGAGATGAAATACTTTGGCTTGAAAGTAATTCAGTTGATTCATCAGAAAGAGTTTTATTGGATAAAAATCAAGAATTTGTGGATTATCTAAATCAAACTTGTTATTTGGGGATTGTTGATACTGAGATTCATTTTGCCAAATATGGTATTGGAAAATTCTATCGTCGGCATCGAGATTCCTTTCAGACTAAAAAGGGGAGGGTTTTGTCGGTAATATATTACTTAAATATTGATTGGATTCCAGCACACGGAGGTAATTTGATTATTTACACCAATAAAAAAAATCCCGAAGTAGCCATTAAAATTGCCCCATTGGCGGGTAGAATGGTATGTTTTGAAAGTGAAAAATTAGACCACGAGGTCACAGAAGCCTTTTTTGAACGATTTAGTATTACAGGATGGTTGTTAAATTCAGTAAAATAATCTAACTAATGATTGTAGAGAATTGGGGAATTTTGGGGAATTTTATTTGTTTTATATCTTACAAATAAGTTTGTAGCTGAGGATAAGTACCTATTGATAACCAATATGTTAGTAACATTTTTCTTTCAATTTTAAATTACTAACTTCTTTTAAACGTTATGGAATGATATTTTAAGGTGTCATGATGTGATTAAACAAACTATCAAAATCACAAAAAACACATAATGAAACAAAATACTTTAAAATTCATCGTATTGCTACTTTTAGCTGGAAATTTAGTTTCCGCTCAAAACTTATCTTTTGGTCCAATGGCGGGTTTAAGCGTATCAAATTTATCTGGGAATGAAGATACAAGGTCGAAAACGGGTATTGTAGCAGGGGGGTTCTTTAACTATAGTAGCAAGAAATGGTTTGGTGTTGGTGTACAGGTATTGTACAATGAACTTGGAGCTAAGTTAACCGCTTCCAATGATGCAATTAATCTAAACTATTTGCAAGTGCCTGTATTATTAACTTATTACTTGTCAGGTGATAATTCAGTTGGTTCTTTCAGACCAAAATTATTTGCTGGACCTCATGTGAATTTTCTGTTAAATGCCAAAAACAATAAAGGTGATGACTTAAATCCAAATGGTGTTAAATATAGTAACACAGATTTTGGAGTTACTTTCGGAGGCGGATTTAACTATGCATTAGCTGAAAAAATTTGGTTAAATTTCGATGTTCGTTATGGTTTAGGATTAACTGATATTCAAAAAAATGTTGATGTTGTTTCAAACAGAGCTTTGGGCGTAAACGTTGGTATTAGTTTTCCAATCGGTGATATTTAGTTATTTAATACCAAGTAAAAGGAATAAAAAAACCGTTCAACTATTGAACGGTTTTTTTATGATTAAACGTTTAGGAAATTAATAATTTCCTTTCTTTTTCTGTTTGTTATCGATAATTACTCCCGTACCTGCTCCAACGCCTGCCCCAATAATTCCACCAATCACAGCACCTTTCCCACGATCGCTTTTATTTATAATTGCTCCTGAGACCGCTCCAACACCTGCACCAATAATAGCACCTTGAACTGGGCGACTAATTCTACGCTTCTTCTTTACGGGTACTGGTTTATAAATTGGTGCATCAGAAGGAAGTGTTGAATATGCTTCGTTATTAGGATTCTTAGCTACATAACTTTCTGATTGTGAACTGTTATATTTCTTTCCAACATACACAGTTGGTTTCCTAACATCTTTCAGCGAATCACGAGTAAATTGTTTTGCTGTTTCAACCTGTGCTTGCATTCTCATTGAATCAATTACTTCTTGTTTGGCTTCTTTAATTCGAGATTGCATTTTCATAGAATCAATTGCCATTGTTTTGGCTTGTTGGACTTCCTTTTTGGAATTGTCACTACAAGCGAGCATCAACCACGCTGCTGAAATAATCATTATTATCTTTTTCATAATTTTATTGGGTTAAAATGAATTTCCGTATCAAACATTTTGAACGGAATACTGTATTTCACATTTGCAATGTTAATGTAAATACGAAATATTACTTTTTTTAGTTTAAAATACCGTTCCATCTTAACAAAGATTAACTTTCCAAAGCCATGTTTAACTTCTTATTAACAAAACAGCCCTCAAATTTAATACTTAAATTTTATTCATTTCAATTTCTTTATTTTTTCTGATTCTATTCTGGTGAGTTCAAAAAACTATTCAATTTTCAACGATGTAGAATTTTTGAACTTCACGTCGTTGCATCACTGTAAACCATAGCAGAGCCATTTTTTTTAGTTTTCAGCGAGGATTAAATCAAACTATTTTTTGTTCATTAAAATCTTCTCATTATTTAAAACTTTGTTATTTTTAAATCCAAAAATAAACTCTTGGCGTAAATTTTGAGTTAAAACAATTGATTAGATTCTATTTTTATCAAATCATTTTCTATATTTGGCGAAATGTAACGTTGGTTACCTTTAAAATAAGATATGTCGAAAAACTTAGTGATAGTAGAATCCCCAGCGAAGGCGAAGACCATTGAGGGATATTTAGGAAAGGATTTTACGGTGCGATCATCGTTCGGACACGTGCGGGATTTGCCCAAAGAAAACGATGCCATCGATGTAAAAAATGGTTTTAAACCTACCTATATTATCTCGCCAGATAAAATAAAAGTGGTCAATGAGCTCAAAGCATTGGTTAAATCTTCGGACGAAGTTTGGTTAGCAACTGATGATGACCGTGAAGGAGAAGCCATTTCTTGGCATTTGAAAGAGGCATTGGGATTGGCTGATAATACTAAAAGAATCGTATTTAGAGAGATTACAAAAAAAGCAATCCAGAATGCGATTTTAAGTCCAAGAACAATTGATCAGGATTTAGTGGATGCTCAACAAGCTCGTCGTGTACTTGACCGTTTGATTGGTTTTGAATTATCACCCGTTTTGTGGTCGAAAGTTAAGATGGGACTCTCAGCGGGTCGTGTTCAGTCGGTTGCCGTGAGAATAATCGTTGAACGTGAGCGTGAAATTGATGGATTTGATTCTAAATCTTCTTTCAAAATTGTGGCTTTGTTCAATCTTACGGGTGGAAAAGTTTTACAAGCAGAATTACCCAAAAACTTTGAAACGGAAGCACAAGCAAGAACATTCTTAGAAAAATGTATTGGGGCAGAATTTAAGATTAAAAACTTAGAAACGAAACCAGCAAAAAAGACTCCCGCTCCTCCGTTTACAACTTCAACATTGCAACAAGAAGCATCACGTAAATTAGGATATGCGGTTGCCTCCACGATGTCTTACGCTCAAAAATTATATGAAGCGGGTAAGATTTCGTACATGAGGACGGACTCAACGAGTTTATCAGAAGATGCGATTGAGAATGCAACGGCAGCCATTAAAAGTGCTTATGGTGATAAATATGTTTTTAATAGACAGTTTAAAACTAAAGACGAAAACGCCCAAGAAGCCCACGAAGCCATACGGCCAACTGATTTTTCAGTAAATGCTGCGGGTTCCGACCCAAGAGAAAAACGATTGTATGATTTAATCTGGAAACGTGCCATTGCCTCACAAATGGCGGATGCACAGTTAGAGAGAACCACGGCAACGGTCAATATTTCAACCACACCCGAAGATTTAATTGCTCAGGGTGAAGTCATAAAATTTGACGGTTTTTTGAAAGTTTATTTAGAAGGAAAAGATGATGATGAAGATGAAGAAAATTCAAAGATGCTTCCTCCGCTTACGATTGGACAGGTACTTGATTTAGATGTAATGAAGGGTACGGAAAGATTTTCTCGTCCACCTGCCCGTTACACAGAAGCAAGTTTAGTGAAGGCTTTGGAAGAAAAAGGAATTGGTCGTCCTTCAACTTACGCCCCAACCATTTCAACGATTATTAAGCGTGAATATGTGGTAAAAGAGGATAGAGAAGGCAAAGAACGTTCTTTCAGAGAGATGATTTTGAAGGATAATAAAATTACGGAAAAAGTAAATAAAGAAAATTACGGGACGGAAAAATCTAAATTATTTCCAACATCAGTTGGTATGGTTGTAAATGATTTCTTGGTTGATAATTTCAAGAATGTAGTTGATTTTAAATTTACTGCCGATGTGGAAGATGAATTTGATGAGATTGCCAAAGGAAAAATTGAATGGTCACAAATGATCGGCAATTTTTATACTGGATTTCATAAAACAATTGAAGATAGTAAAGGAATTGATAGAAATACCGTTGGTTCATCTCGTGAAATTGGCATTGACCCCAAAACAGGTAAAATGATTTCTGCAAGATTAGGTAAATTTGGTCCTTTCGTGCAATTGGGTGAACAAAAAACCAAAGATGAAGAAAAGCCCTTGTTTTTCAATTTAAAGAAAGACCAATTAATAACAACAATTACTCTGGAAGATGCTTTGGCATTGATGGAATTACCTAAACTACCCCGTGAAGTTGGTTTTTTTGAAGATAAACCTATTGTGATTGGTGCGGGTAAAATAGGTCCGTACATCAAGCACGATGATAAATTTACGAGTTTATCAAAAGAAGAAGATCCTTTCACCATCTCGGAAGCACGTGCCATTGAATTATTAATTGAAAAACGTGCGGCAGATTTGGGAAGTGCCATTGGAATTTTTGAAGAAGAACCTATTTCCTCTGGGAAAGGCAGATTTGGTCCCTACATCAAACATGGTGGAAAGTTTTATTCATTAGGACGTGCTGATAGTTTGGAAACGATAACATTTGAACGCTCGGTTGAAATTATCAAAAAGAAGCGTGACACAGAAGCCAATAAATTTCTAAAAGAATTTCCAGAAAATGAAACCATCAAAGTTTTAAACGGAATGTATGGACCATATATCCAAATTGGAAAACGAAATGTGAAAATTCCAAAAGATATGATTCCTGCTGATTTGACCTTGGAGGATTGTATTCGTTTGGGGGAAGAGACGCCAGTGGTTGCAGCAAAAGGTAGGAAGAAATAGGATTAAATAATACGGAAGTCGTCCTTTTGAAGGATGACTTCCGTATTATACCAAATAAAATAAGGCATAAAAAGCCCCTCAATTATTTAGTTGAGGGGCTTTTTTATACTTTATCAATAATTTATTTACCGACAGATATTAAATTGGCAAATAAACGATAAGCACCTGAAACACCCGCAGGTAATTGTCTGAAAAAGGCGTAACCCGTGAAAATGTAATTTCCTTTGCCATGTTTTGCGTATAACAATCCACCATCCAAAGGTTTCTCACTTGGGTCGTTTGAAGACAAAATTGCTTCAAATTTAGGATCCCATTCATTGGCAAAATATAAACCTCTTTCTTGAATCCAATTGTCAAAATCCTTATTGGTAATTTTATTTGGGGTATTTAACAATGGACTTTCTGGTTTTAAGAAACGAATTTCTGCATCTTCAACGGAAACTCGTTCTCTGGAAACTTTGAAAGGAAAAGGTCCCATTCCGCCGTCAATTTTTTGAAGGTTATTATTGACTTGATACTGAACAATCATGTTTCCACCTTTTTCAACATACTCCATCAATTTCTTTTGGTAAAATTTCAAACGTTCTTCGGTATTGTAAGCACGAACTCCAACTACGACTGCATCAAATTTTGATAAATCTTCGTTAAATTCTTTTTCAGTTAGCATCGTAACGGCATATCCAATTTGACGTAAAGCTGCTGGAACTTCATCACCCGCACCTGCAATGTATCCAATATTTTTCCCTTTAAATTTAATATCTAATTTAACAACTTTCGCCTCTGAAATCGGGAATAAGGTTTGCGGAGAAATATGGTCATAGGCTACCGTTAAAATTCCACGGTCGAAAGTACCATTGGCAGTTTTTGCCATAACTTTAATTTCTCCTTCCGAATCCTTTGAAGAAGGCGTTACTTTGAAAATAACCTTCTGTTCTTGATATTTATTCGCCAAATTAAAATCAATATTGGCAGGTTCAGATTTCCAACCGTTCGGCAATGCTAAACTCACAGAACCCGAAACATCAGCTTTGGCAGATTTCAACGTTACCTCTACAACCTTCGCTTGGTTATCCGCAAAAACATAAACCTTATCTGAAATATTGGCCGTTATCTCTGGACGAATTTCAAATGAACGATACAATTCTCCTCTTATTTCATCAGTATATTTAAAAATAATTGGCGTATTAAAATTGAAGACTTGATTCTCAATTGTAAATGAAAATTCCGCTTGCAAATCAGCATTTTTTTCAGGTAATCCAATTAATTCCTGATTATCAACCCGATACATTCCTTTCCCCATTTTCTTTTCCGCTAACCAATATGGTTGCGTTAAAGCCTGTCCTTTGGCAATTTCAACGGGGAAAGTAATTCGTTGTAATTCATTATTCCCTAAATCTGTTTTCATGGTGGTATCTTTACTCAATCCAATCAAACGGATTTTATTGAGGGTAATTGGCAGGTCAGAACGCTTAATTAAGATCGTTGTAACATTAATTTTTTCGCCCGAAGCCGCAGCATATTCATTCGGATTTGCCTCAAAATACAGTCCAGAACAAGCAATAATGAGATTTTCTAATTCTTTCTTTTTTTGATTTTTCCAATATTCATCCTCCAAATTCAAAACCATTTTATAGGCTTTTACTAAATTTGGGACAATTGTAGAAGGTGAATCCGCATTGAAATTCTTTATAGCTTCGTTGATTATAATTTCAATTTCTTTACCTCCTTTCACCCGATTCCAGGTAATATCAACGCCATCAAAAACGTCTTTCTCCGCTCTATCACCAAATTTATGAACAATATATTCGGGTCTTGCACCACGCCCACGAGGAACGCCAAAACCTTGCGATTTGTGTTGTGAACGACTTTCTGCGGCAATTTCGTTGTAAGATTTTCCCAGTAATGGGTTATAAACACCAATATCCACTTGAATCCAGTCTTTTTCAGTGGGTTTTTGTGTTTGAGCGACCGTTCCAAAATTAAAGGTATTCCAAACCACTCTTTTTGCTTGCCAAGGTTTTACGTATTTTAATTGTTCTGGATATTTTGTGGGGTCACCCGAAATCTTGAATGCCTCCTCCGCCAAAACGCCAGAAGCGGAATGATTGCCGTGTCCTGCACGTGAGTCGGGAGGAAATCTACAAATAATTACATCGGGGCGAAGGTTTCTAATTCGCCAAACAACATCACCCAAAACGGCTTCTTTTCCCCAAATTTGCATCGTTTCATCGGTATTTTTCGAGAAGCCGAAATCGTTCGCCCTCGTGAAATATTGTTCAGGACCATCAATGGCACGAGCCGCCAAAAGTTCTTGGGTACGGATTAGTCCCAATAAATCAGATAATTCTGAACCTACCAAGTTTTGTCCACCATCGCCACGGGTAACTGAAAGATAGGAAGTTCTGACCTTTCGTTCTTTGGCAAGCCATGAAAGCATAATCGTATTTTCGTCGTCTGGATGGGCAGCAATGTATAATGCCGACCCAAGCACATTCAATTTTTTGAGATTCAATAGAATCTCGCCAGTTGGCATTGGTTTAATGGGTTGGGCAATTAAAGACGCATAATTCGTAAATAAAATAAGGACGAAAAAAAGGAATTTGTGGTTGAGCATAATGATTGGTTTGAAGATTTGATGATAATACAAATCTAATCAATGTGATTCGATTTTGGATTAATGAATACAAAAAAAGAAACCTACCAAATGGTGGGCTCTTTTATTATAATCCTTACTTTATTTGTATTTTTGAGGTGATATTCAAATATTTTTAAAAATGATTTTTTTCTACCTATCCAAAATTACATCACTTCTCGAAATTGTAGGTTCAAATATACAGCTTTTAGAATCTGGCAAAATTTTATAACTTTCCAATTTTAGTCTCAATCTACTATCCAATTTAAAGAAAAAATTTCAGTATATTAAAGTCATTTTCTCATGAATTTATGCAGTTTATGGATGGTTTGGCAAGTGGATCAATGCTTTCAAGAGGGTCAAAGGAAATCATCAAAATTGTGGCAATTAATAACTCACAAATATGAAAAAATAGCGAATTTTAAAGTTACTCGACAACAATTTTTTTTGCGCAAAATAGTTATCTCCAAAACGTAAATCCTATTTCCCGTCCAGAATTATTTAAAACTCAATTATGAATAAAAATATTATTTTTCAGGTAAAATTATTATTTACTGTATTGAACACGCCCATTTATTGGTTTATATTTACGTATTTATTTAGTTACCAAATCATTACAGCCCAAGATAATCAAAGATATTTAGCTTTGGTTTTGGTAAATATTGACGAAAAACCCGACGATTTGGGGGTGAAAGAAATAGAAAAAGCTCATCAATTAGGCTTTAACGCCGTTAATATTGCAGTTCTTTGGGACTATGTGAAAGTCTATCGTGCTGGTACTCCAAACCCTTGGATTCAAGTGGATAATCAAATGAAAAAAGCATCAGAATTAGGCATGAAAATCGGTTTGAGGGTTTGGGTAGATGGTTGGTGTGGGGACGACAAGAGCCAATGGTGTTCCAATTTTAATGAAAATGATTTGATGGTTGATGGTGAAGGAAAATATACGTATGCACAATCTGGTCCAGGAAAACGCAGAATGACCTCTTTTGCAAGTACCTCCTCAATGACTCGCATGAAATCTTTTACGACCGAGGTGATGGAACGATACAAAAAATATCAAGATAAAGGCGATATTTTGTATGTTAGTTTAGCCACCACAGGCGAACAAGAATTAGGTTACCCCTTCGGAAATTCCGCCACCGATGGAATGTATGATTATTCACAACCCATGAAAGATGCCTATCGAGTTTGGTTAAGAAAACGGTATTGCAACAATCTGGACGTTCTAAAAAAATCTTGGGGTAGCGATTTTGAAGGCCTGAAAACTTTTAATGAAATAAACCCAAAATACAGTCAATATTTTCAGTATTCCTTTGAAAATCAGGATGGTAGAGATTGGTATAACTTTCGTCATTTTATGTTGAAAAGGTTTAATGCTGAGTTTATTCAAACCGTTAAATCAATAAAAGCTACCCGTCCATTCAAGTTTATTAACGATTATGGTTCCGTTTTTGACCAATTGGCGGTTCGTCGTGGAACGATGGCTTTTCAAGATTTAGGAGAAGGCACAGATGGTATAAAAGTCAATGATTATTTAACGTATAATCATCGTTTTTCAATGGATTTGATTCGTAGTAATATGCCCAATAAATGGGTAATGAACGAAGCCGAAATTAAAGATTTACTGCCAAATCAGTCAGAATCAGCAGTTTATGCCCATGAAGGATTCAAACAAATTGATGAATCTTTCATACACGGAGCAAAAATGGTTGCGTATTTCCCAAATGTCAAAGGGAGTAATTTGATGCAAATCCTTGAGAATGCCCCAAAATTTGTTGAGGTAATTAAAAAGAAATGGTTGGATAATAAAACGCCCATTTCAGTTATTACGAAAGGGAAAATCACCTTCAAGTTATCCGATTTTCTTTTTGAAGGCGGTTGCGTATTTGGTTCTGGGCGATGTAAAATTCTACCCGCTTGGCAAGAAGTTTCTGCCAAAAACGGAGGACAACCCGTTGAAGTAATTTTAGAAGAAGATTATATTAAAGACACACCGCCTGTTTGTGAGGACTCAAATGTGAATTCTGAATACGAAGGACAACTGCAAAAAGCTGATTGTCAGGGAGGTTACGGTTGGATTGTGAATAAAAGTAATATTTCAGAATCCGTTAAATATGAAATTCAATTAGATGGTAAAGTGTTAAAAAAATCGGTTGCTGATAGTTTGAACCCTGAATCTCAACGGTTTTTTGGCAATGCAAAACATGGTTTTTCGTTTAAATTACCTCCACTTTCAGACGGAGAACATAGTTTAAAAATTAAAATTCCCAATAATAGTTATTTAATCGGAAATGCAAAAGTCAATCTAACTTGTAGTAATTCGGGAAAGCAAACCAAGATTAACCCAATTAATATTTGCCAAGAATGTGAGGAATTAAACGCTTATCCTAATCCTGCGACTGAACGAATATCTTTGGGATTCAACCTGCTTGATTTTAAACCCATTTTGATTGAAATATTTGATGCTTTGGGCAGAAGAGTCTATTATTCGGATACTTATGGGTTAGCAGGAGATAATGATTTGGAAATAAATACGCAAAATTATACTTCGGGAATGTATTTAATTAATGTTAAAATTGATCAAAAATATTATCAAAGGAAGTTTATTAAAAGGTAGTTTTGGCATTACCAACTTTTGAACGGTGCGACGTCTCGCAAGTTGGCAATGCTATTCATAAATTGCCCCTTCACGAAATTTTAATCTTTGCCCCGTTCTTCCAGTAAAAAACGTTTTAATTTCGGCAATGATTGAAATGGCGATTTCCTCGGGATTTGTCGCTCCTATATCCAAGCCTACGGGCGTTGCAATACGAGCTAAGTTTTTATCAGAAACTGGGTTTCCGTCCTCTAACAATTTTAAAAACATCTTATCTGTTCTTTTCTTTGGTCCTAACATTCCGATATACTTAATGTTGGTTTTCAGAAGGTTACGCATATTTTTAAAGTCAGTTTCATAATCATGAGCCATCAATAAAGCTACCGTATAAGGATCAATTTTAATTTCTTCCGTTTCATCTTTTTCAACCACCGCATCCGCCATTTCAAATAACGATTTATGAACTTTTAAAGGATTACAAACCACTGAAACCTTCCACCCGATTTCTTTTGCCAACTTTACCATTGGATAAATGTCGTAGTTTCCACCGTATATAACTAAATGGGTTGAAGGAATGATGACCTCAATAAAAAGCTGAATTTCTCCTTCTTGGCATTGATAAATTTTAGATTCAGATTTTTCGGATTTAAGACAATTTTTAATATTTAAAATCAAATCTTTATGCAGATAATTTAAAGGAAAATCAGTTTTTCCATCATATTTAATTGCCTGTCCAAGTTGTATATTTTTGAAATGTCCTTTTAATTTAACAACCGTAATCACAACATTTGGCTCACGGTTTTCAACACATTGTTGCAGGATAAACACTTGATTAAGAGCATTTTGATAATCCAATGGAACAAGTAAAACATCAATAATTCCATTACAACCCAAGCCTACACCGATTTGATATGGATCATCTTCGGTCGTGTCGTAAGTTATTACAGTTGCTTTGTTCTGAGCTATGGCAAATTTTGCTTTTTTAAGTGCATCACCTTCCAAACATCCTCCACTTATTCCGCCAATCCACTCACCCGAATCCGTAATTAACATTCTTGCTCCTGTTCGTCTGTATGATGAGCCTTCAACACGAACAACCGTTGCTAATGCTGCTTTATTTTTGTTAAAATCTATTTTATGATAGGTTTCTATAATTGCTTTTATTTCTTTCATTAATTAATATTTCTTTCGTGAATCTATGATAAATTACCAACATAATTGAACAAATCCGATTTTAAATAGGAATAATTTTTCTCCAAACGTCCTAAAAACGTATATTTGCAGTCTTATAAAAGTTTGGAGTTGATTTATAACAGAATTAACCCCTTTTTTTATGTTCATCAATCTTTGCTTTCAACAATTTTAATCGTTTAGTATTTAGAAATTTAGCCTTTTATTTCTGTCCGTTAAACAAATCAAACCCTTAATTCAAACAAATGAATAACATCGTTTACTTAGTACCAGTCTTCGGACTTATCGGATTGCTGTACACAGCTTGGCGTTTTAGTTGGGTAACAAAACAACCCGCTGGTGATGCCAATATGCAAAAACTCTCTGGCTATATTGCCGATGGTGCCATTGCATTTTTAAAAGCAGAATGGAAAGTTTTAGCCTATTTTGCCATTCCTACTGCCATTTTATTGTTCTGGTTAGGTTCAAATAAAGGTACTCCAGAACATCCAATTCATTCATCACCAATCATTGCATTTTCGTTTTTATTGGGTGCATTCCTTTCCGCCTTAGCTGGATATATTGGAATGAAAATCGCAACGAAAGCCAATGTTCGGACGGCACAAGCAGCTCGTACTTCCTTGTCAAAAGCCTTGGAAGTATCTTTCACGGCTGGTTCTGTTATGGGAATGGGCGTTGCAGGTTTAGCGGTTTTGGGTCTTGGTGGACTGTTTATTGCCCTTTATAATATTTTTGCCAAAGATATGCCTTTGACATCAATCGAGATGAGAACGGCCATTGAGGTTTTAGCAGGTTTTTCATTAGGTGCTGAATCAATTGCCCTTTTTGCTCGTGTGGGTGGAGGAATTTATACCAAAGCAGCCGACGTAGGAGCCGATTTAGTGGGTAAAGTAGAAGCTGGAATTCCAGAAGATGATGTTCGAAACCCTGCCACAATTGCGGATAATGTGGGAGATAACGTAGGTGATGTGGCGGGTATGGGTGCGGCTTTATTCGGTTCTTCTGTAGCAACAATTTTAGCTACGATGGTTTTAGGTCAGGAAATTGAAGTAACCGATAATTTCGAAGGATTTTCTCCAATTTTATTGCCAATGATGATTGCTGGTGTGGGTCTGTTAGCTTCTTTAGTGTCAACTTTCTTTGTTCGTATTAAAGGAGAAGATTCATCCGTACAAAATGCGTTAAACTTAGGAAACTGGGCTTCGGTAATTATTACTTTCGTTACTTCGTATTTTTTGGTAAAAAATATGTTGCCAGAAACACTCAATCTTAGAGGGTTTGAATTTACGTCAAATGGTGTTTTTTATGCCATTGTTGTTGGTTTAGTGGTGGGGGCTTTGATGTCAATTATCACGGAATATTATACCGCAATGGGAAAACGTCCTGTTTTATCAATCATTGAAAAATCAGGCACGGGACACGCTACGAACATTATTGGTGGTTTGGCAGTAGGAATGGAATCAACGGTTTTACCAATCTTAGTATTAGCTGCGGGTATCATTTTTTCGTATAAATTTGCGGGACTTTATGGTGTTTCTATTGCCGCTGCGGGTATGATGGCAACAACTGCCATGCAGTTGGCGATTGATGCTTTTGGACCAATTGCTGATAATGCGGGTGGAATTGCTGAAATGTCTCAATTGCCTCCCGAGGTTCGTGAGCGTACTGATAACTTAGATGCAGTAGGAAACACAACCGCCGCAACGGGTAAAGGTTTTGCGATTGCATCAGCGGCTTTAACCTCATTGGCTTTGTTTGCCGCTTTTGTGGGTATTGCTGGGATTAAGGCAATCGATATTTATAAAGCAGATGTTTTAGCAGGATTATTCGTGGGTGGAATGATTCCATTTATTTTTAGTGCATTGTGTATTGCAGCGGTTGGAAAAGCGGCGATGGAAATGGTAAATGAAGTTCGTCGTCAATTCCGTGAAATTCCTGGAATTATGGAATACAAAGCTGAACCCGAATACGATAAATGTGTTGCTATTTCAACGGAAGCTTCAATTAGACAAATGATTCTTCCAGGAGCTATTGCTTTAATTACGCCAGTATTGGTTGGTTTCACAATGGGACCAGAAGTTTTAGGAGGTTTATTAGCGGGTGTTACAGTATCGGGTGTTTTGATGGGCTTGTTTCAATCAAACGCAGGTGGTGCTTGGGATAATGCCAAAAAATCTTTTGAAAAAGGTGTTTTAATCGATGGTGTTAATTACAAAAAAGGGTCTGAACCTCACAAAGCTGCCGTTACGGGTGATACAGTGGGTGATCCTTTCAAAGATACTTCTGGACCTTCGATGAACATTTTGATTAACTTGATGTCAATCGTTTCCTTGGTAATTGCTCCATACATTGCCGTTGATTCTTCAACGACAAGAGCAATGGCGGGAATGGAAATGGAAACAATGACTCCACAATTAGCTTCGGCTTTACCAATTTCTGAAGGAATTAAGAACTTGGGTGCAAAAATGGATAAAGCTCTCTCTTCGGGAGTAACCTTAAACATTCCAGAAAATGGCATTGAAAATAATTTGTTAAAATTCATCGAAGATAAAGATGCAGTTATCAATAAAACAACATGGTTTGACTTTGACCGTTTGACTTTTGAGACGGGCAAATCAACGTTGAAACCAGAATCGGAAGAACAATTGAAAAATATTTCAGAGATTTTGAAGGCATATCCAAACGTAAATGTAAAATTGGGTGGATATACTGACAACGTTGGGAATGCAAATGATAATCTCCAATTATCAGGTGAAAGAGCATTAATGGTGAAAGCAGAATTGATTAAATTAGGAATTACAGATGCTCGCTTAGAATCAGAAGGTTACGGACAAGAGAACCCCGTTTCAACCAATGATACCGAAGAAGGACGTGCATCAAATCGTAGAATTTCGATTCGGGTTACGAAAAAGTAATTTGACAAACGGCTTCATTATAAAAAAGGGTTAGTGATTCGTTTCACTAACCCTTTTTTTATAATTATTTTATAAATTGGAAATTTGTCTTGCTTTTATGGACAAATTTCCGTTAATTTGAATATGTGTTTTTAAAAAATAGTTATTGAAAGATTATTGGCTTAAAAATACTAAACTATTTGAGGTTTTACGAACATCAATCATCGAATAACAAACAACGAAAATCATGTTAGTTCAAGAAGAAGCAGCCATTTATGCCAAATATGATTCACAAATACGTGATAATATTTCTATTGTTTTTAATGCTCGTAAAGGATTGAGTTCAAAGGCATATTACGATATTATTATGCTTTCTGGATTCAAAAAAGAGCAAATTGCCCAATTATTTAATACATCAGCTAAAACCATCACTCGCTATACCCAAGAAGATAAAAACTTGGATATTGTCAGTAGTGAACACGCCCTAAAAATCATTGCCCTTTTCAGAAAAGGGACAGAAATTTTTGGCGAATTAGAAGCATTTCGTCGTTGGATTCAAAAACCCGCCTACGGTTTAGGCTGGCAAGTTCCCGTTGAGTTGATGGAAACTTCAGGCGGAATTGAATTGGTGTTAGAAGAATTAATACGTATTGAATTTGGTGATTTAGCCTAATTTTAAAAATCTTATGCAAGTTTATAGAATAAGTCTGGCAAAATGGACTAACAAATTAAATGCTTCTGGAAACAAAGCAAGATGGAGCAAAAAAGGCTCTTATGTGATATATACAGCATCTACAAGAGCGTTAGCGTGTCTCGAAAACGTAGTCCACCGTGCAGGAGAAGGCTTGCAACAAGCGTTTAAAGTGATGGTCATTGATATTTCAGATAATATTTTGATGGAAGAAATTCTATTAGAAAATTTAGAAGAAGGTTGGAATAAATCCGATGATTCAACGTATGAAATCTGTCAAGCTATTGGAGAGGATTGGTTAGAAAGAGCTAAAAGTGCCATTTTAAAAGTACCCTCTTCAATCATTCAGAAAGAATCTAATTATTTATTTAACATAAACCATCCAGATTTTAAAAAAATTAAAATTATTGATTTAGAAAATTTTGAATTTGATTTAAGGATAAAAGAAAACTAAGAACGGAACTGTTGATTATTTGTTTTTAAACAAATAATCAACAGTTCCGTAAAACTAAACGTCAATATCCCTTCTCCAAATCCACTACATTCAATAATTCATCTCCCTTTTCAAATCGCTCCAAATTCTCCAAAAAGAACTTTACTTTTCCAGAACTTTCTTCATTCCATCCGCCCGATGAATGTTGGGTCAGAAGCACATTTTCCATTTCCCATAATGGACTTTCCGTTGGAATTGGTTCAACTTCCGTAACGTCCAAAACTGCCCCCATGATTCGTTTTGTCCGTAAAATCTCAATCAAAGCCTGTTCATCAACATTCGTTCCTCTCCCTACATTTACAAAAAGTGCGGTTGAATTTAACATCTCTAAATATTTTTTACTAACTAATCCCTTCGTCTCCATCGTTTCTGGTAATGTGCTAATTAAAATATCTGTAAGTGGCAGATAATCAGTGATTTGACTGACTGTTTTAGAATCTAAAAGCGTAGTCTCACATTCAAATCCAGAAAGCAGTTGTTTGATTTTCTGAGCAATTGCCCCACTTCCCAAAACCAAGACTTTTTTCTTGGATAAAAGGTGTAAATTCTCTCGTATGGGATTTCCTACCCATTGTTTTAAAGTCTGCAAACGAGCAAGTTCATCTATTTTACGATAAACGCCCAAGATTCCCGCTACCGTTGTTTCTGCCACCGACAAACCAAAATAGCCTTTTAGATTAGTAAATTGAAAATCGAAACCTTTTAAATTTAGATATTGGTCAAAACCAGTAGTATTCAATTGAAGCCACTTTAATTGGGTTGTTTCAGTCAGCCAATCCAAGGGAGGATTTCCGTAACAGATTTCTGAATCTAAAAACTGAATTTTGTTTTCTTCGGAGTTTTCTCCTTTGCCAAAAATAACTTGATACTTTGAACTTAAAGCATTTTTAAATGCCTGAATTTCAGGGTCTTGAAATTTTGCTTGAATGAATATTTTCATTTGATTACGTTATTGTTTGATTGTTTTTGTTTGTGGGATTCAGACTGAACGACCCTGATGTATTTTCCTGTCAGTTAAAACGTCCTCTTTCTGCAAGTATGGCAACAAAAAATTAGTTTTCTGTCAATCTGTCATAAAAAAACCTACTGGCATTAAGATTGTTGAAATTAAGGAAAATTAGATTAAAACTTATTCAAATAATAAATTAATAAACAAAATGGGAAAAATTATCGGTATTGACTTAGGAACAACCAACTCTTGCGTAGCCGTAATGGAAGGAAATGAGCCAGTCGTAATCGCTAACTCAGAAGGTCGTCGTACTACACCTTCAATCGTGGCATTTTTAGACAATGGCAACGGTGAACGTAAAGTCGGGGATGCAGCCAAACGTCAGGCTATTACTAATCCTAAAAACACTGTTTCTTCTATCAAACGCTTCATGGGTAAGCGTTATTCGGAAGTTGGAAGCGAACTAAAAACGATTGCTTACACCGTTGAGCAAGGTTCAAACGATACTCCACGGGTTCGCATTGGCGACCGTCTTTATACACCCCAAGAAATCTCGGCTCAGATTCTTACGAAAATGAAACAAACTGCCGAAGATTATTTAGGGCAAACTGTTACAGAAGCCGTTATTACTGTACCTGCATATTTCAATGATGCAGAACGTCAGGCTACGAAAGAAGCGGGACAAATTGCAGGGTTAGAAGTAAAACGTATTATCAACGAACCAACGGCAGCCGCTTTGGCTTACGGACTTGACAAAGGTGGTAAAGACATGAAAATTGCCGTTTTTGACTTAGGTGGCGGTACTTTCGACGTTTCAGTGTTGGAATTAGGTGATGGCGTTTTTGAAGTAAAATCAACCGATGGCGATACGCATTTAGGTGGTGACGACTTTGATCAGGTGATTATTGAGTGGTTGGCGGGTGAATTTAAAAATGACGAAGGCATTGATTTACGCAAAGATGCGATGGCGCTTCAACGTTTGAAGGAAGCATCTGAAAAAGCGAAAGTTGAATTATCGTCAAGCGCTTCAACGGAAATCAATTTACCGTATATTTTCCCCGTGGATGGTATGCCAAAGCACTTGGTTCGTACTTTGAGCCGT
>JAYVRF010000150.1:0-21195 GCA_043756925.1 Arcicella sp.
AGTCATTTTGAGTATTTTGTCTGTTTTGTCGCTACAAAATTCGCTAAAGTGGCTCTCTTTTCAATTTAGTATTTTAAAATGGTGTAGTAGTATTATGAAATTTATTACATTCCGTGCAACTTATTGGAAATCAGGTGCATCTTATATCCAGAAACACCAAGTAACCATCAATTAAATCTACACTTCTATGTTACCTATTGATGACTATATGGTTGCACCACTCATCCTTAAAAACACGAATAACTCACAAATTTTACCATTTAATCAAGTAAAATTACCGATTAGCTAATATGTATTGCATGGTACTGGCTTTAACATATAACTTTGACACAACAAAACGGAAGAACAACGCTCTAAACTTAAAATTATTAAATTTGATTATCTTTAAATAGTACAATCTATAAACTTAATAAAACAACATCTCTAAATCATTATAATCTTTAAGTATCTCTAAATCAATTAATTACACCTATTCAATAAAATTAATACCTCTAAATCAAACTTTGAAAAATTACAATTATCTAAACAACATTTTAATCAAAAACAAAACATTCTAAACAATTAAAGAAATGAAAAATTTAGTAAAAATCTTCACAATTGCTGCTTTGTCGGCTGTAAGTTTAATCTCAAATGGAGCAGATAATAATACTGCACCCACAAAATCAAAAACCTTTGAAGTCGGTATGTACCAGTCCGTTAATACCTTAAAAATGAACGTGATGATTGAGAAATCTACGGATAAAAATTTGTCGGTTGTCTTGAAAGATGAGAAAGGAAATATTCTGTATGATGAGCGAGTTACGAAGGGTACAAAGAGGTATCACGGAACATATGATTTGAGTGGATTGGCGGATGGAAAATATACTTTTGTGTTCACAAAAGGAGATGAAAAAGTGATAAAAGAAGTGAATTTAACTTCGGAAGCACCAACTGAAAGTAGCCGTTTTATTACCATGAACTAATATTTTGCCTCTTAACTTTCTATGAAAATGAAAACCGTAATGCGATGATGAATCGTGTTACGGTTTTTTTGTTTATGTTTGTAAATGTATCACGGAGTTGTACGGGCAACGCTTGCTCCCGTGTAATAGGAACTATAATTCACGCTAACTCATGGGAGCAAACGTTGCCCGTACAATCCCGTACTACAAAACAATATGCAAACATTTCCAAATTTAGCATCACTCAAATCCCAAGTCGGGCAGGAAATAGGCACAACGCCTTACATGACCGTTACGCAGGAGATGATTAATGATTTCGCCAAAGCGACCCAAGATTTCCAATGGATTCACGTGGATGTAGAAATGGCGAAGCAACATTCTCCCTTCAAAACGCCCGTGGCTCATGGTTTTCTCACACTTTCACTCGCCCCAAAATTTATGGCTGACCTTTTTAAAGTCGAATCCGTGAAAATGGGCGTAAATTATGGAGCTAATAAAATCCGATTTACCTCCGCCGTACCTTCGGGTTCGCAAGTACGAATGCGAGCGAGTTTGATGGAAGCCGAAGAAGCGAAACCTTCGGGTTTGAGAATTACGATGAACTGTATTTTTGAAATTGAAGGGCAAGAAAAACCCGCTTGCGTAGCGGAGTTGATTTCGATGCTTTATGAGTAAATTCAGGAATTAGTTATTGGAAATTGGTTAATGGCGATCATTAATTGACTACTACCAAATAAGATTCATGCTCAACAACTGATAACCAATTACAAATAACCAATAACTAAAAATGAGATTAAAAGACAAGATTGCCATTATTACGGGTGCTGCCAGAGGAATTGGAGCGGCTGCCGCTGAATTATTTTGCCGTGAAGGAGCAACCGTTATCATCTGGGATTTATTGGAATCGGGTGAAGAAACAGCCTATACGCTCCGTGAACAAGGATTTCAATGTGAATTTATGCACATTAGCACAACCGATGTTCCAGCCATTGAAGCGGCAAGTCGTGAAATTTATGAGAAATATGGTCGGATTGATATTCTGATAAATAATGCAGGAATTACTCGTGATAAAACGCTTTTAAAAATGTCGCACCTTGAATGGCAAATGGTGATTGATGTCAATTTAACGGGCGTTTTTAATTGTACAAAATCCATTGCTCCCTACATGGTTCAGCAAAATTATGGTCGAATTATTTGTACATCTTCGGTCGTGGGTGTGCATGGAAATTTTGGGCAAACTAATTATGTTGCTGCCAAAGCGGGCGTAATCGGAATGGTGAGAACTTGGGCAAAAGAATTAGGCAAAAATGGAATTACTGCCAATGCCGTTGCCCCAGGTTTTATCAAAACGGACATGACCGATGCCATTCCAGAGGTGGTGCGTTTGGAGGTAATTAATTCAATTCCAGTAAGAAGAATGGGAGACCCAATGGATATTGCGAATGCTTATTTATTCCTGGCTTCGGAAGAATCGGGTTTCGTGAATGGGCAAGTTTTGGGTGTAAATGGAGGGCAGGCTTCTTGATTAGGTCGTGGGCATGAAGTAGAAAATATGAAGTAGTGGGTATGAAGTAGAAAATATCCACTACCTCATACCTACGATCTCATACCTTATTTCTTCTTTCCTCTCATTCCGTGCGGAGGAATCGCTAATTCTTCAACAAATTTACCAGCCGAATTAAACTTCAAAACTTTATGATTAGCCTCATTTTTTAGACCTACCAATAAATTCCCATCGGCATCTTTACCTGCTTTTTTAACGGTATAACCTGCATAATTGGCAGTTACATACGTTCCAACACTGGCTGGAAGGGTTGCAATATCTACTTCCGTTAATTTTGCTTTCTTTCCATAATGCGTTAAGGCTTGTGCAAATATTCCGTTTGCATTAAATAACAAACCTGTTTCTACATTACTCAATGAAACGCCCACAACGGTTTGTCCTTTCTCATCTTTACCCGCAAATTTGATGGTCGAACCTGCATAATTTTTGTTGATATAAGTAGTAATGGTTGCTGGCAAACTCGCAATCTCAACACTTGTCAATTTACCTTTACACATTCCCTTAGTAACAGTATCATTCACGGCTGCCGTTCGTGCTGCTGATGCTTCCACGGAAGCAAGAATATCATCAATTGAATCAGGAGCAACTTCTTGATTGTTGCAACTTGCTAAAAATAAGCCAGAAACGGCTGTCAGTAAAAACAATACTTTTTTCATGTTGAATATTTATTAATTAATGTTTGATAAAGAATACGGAGATTATTCAGTCCATATTGCTTTTGTTAAGAAAAAGATTAGAACTTGATGGGTAAAATTTAACTCCTAATGTGCAAGTAACAGCCATTTTGAGCAGGAGAAAGATTACTAATTTACAAAATAGCGTACAAGATTTACATTTTATCCAACACAAATCCCTCAGAATCAATTATTTGAACAATTTTTTTTATCTTTTTCTGAATAATTTTGAAATGGTGTTCGTCTTCTGGAATAATTAAAGAAATAGCTTCGCCCGATGTCTCTGCCCGTCCCGTACGTCCAATTCGATGAATATAATCATTGGGTGAACGAGGCAATTCATAATTTATGACAAAGGGCAAAAACTGAATGTCAATTCCTCGGGAAGCTAAATCGGTGGCAACTAAAACGTTGGTTTTCCCTTTTTTAAAACGATTCAGGGCTTCGGTTCTGGCACTTTGACTTTTTTTACTGTGAATTGCCATTGCCTCAATACCATTTTTTATTAATTTATCGGTTAAATTATCCGCAGTCCTCACTGACGAAACAAACACTAAAACCTGTTTTATTTCTTTGGTTTTAATCAAATAACGTAACAAAGGACCTTTCTTTTCGGGCGAAACTCGGTAGGCAGATTGCTTAATTAAATCCGTATTTTTCTGTTCAGCTTCAACTTCTATTCTGATTGGATTGCACAAAAGAATTTCTTGAATCAGTTTACTTTCGGTATCAAAAGTGGCTGAAAAAAGGATATTTTGTCGTTTTGTGGGTAACAAGGCAAAAAGTTTGTTTACTTCTTCTTGAAAATTCAAATCTAACATTTTGTCGGCTTCATCTAAAACCAACACTTCAATTTTGGAAAGGTTTACTGATTGTGTAGAAACCAATTCTAACAAACGTCCAGGCGTTGCGACTAAGATTTCGGTATTCTTCAAAGTCATCATTTGTTGGTTGAGAGTGACTCCCCCAAAAACTGCATTATGTTTGACTGGAATGGTTAAGTATTTACTGAATCCTGCCATTACATCGCCAATCTGAACCGCTAATTCACGAGTCGGGACGAGTATTAAAACCTTCAAATGGAGGTTTCTGGTAGATTTTTTACGTTGAAACGATTCCAAAATTGGTAAGACAAAACTGGCAGTTTTACCCGAACCCGTTTGAGCAATTCCCAACACACTTTTACCCTCCAAGATTGCAGGAATAGCTTGAATTTGAATGGGATAAGGTTCTTTATATTGCTGTTCCTCCACTGCTTTGAGGATGGATTCTGATAAACCGAGGGATTGAAATGTCATGAAATTATTTTAAATATTTTCAACAAATTTACGACAATTTATTCTTCAACATTCATCGAATTATAAACCATCCGAATTTCACCGTAACTGTAATCTTCGCCCAAAGCCAATTTTAAAGCAGCCCCTTTCAAATCTGGATTATCAAGCATAAATTCTCTGATAATTCTGATTTTGTCTTTATCCATCACATTTTCAACTGCCAAAAGCCCTCTTTTCACATAATCCAAAAGATGTCCTTCAATCGTCGAAGGCGAAAAATTGCGAATCTCGGCAATTCTTTCAACCGAATTCCCTTCCTTGAACATCGTAAAACTTAATTCTTGGGTTGAACCTTTTGGTAATTTTTTGAGAGCTTTTGTACCTTCCTGAATATTGCTTCCTTCAATATTATTCGCTTCACAAAATTCGTTGATAATATCCAATATTTCGGCTCCGTACTGTTTGATTTTTACATTTCCCAGACCACTAATTTGTGCCAATTGTCCTGTGCTTCGAGGCTTTTCTTTAGATAAATTTTCCAATGTTTTCTGGGCAATAACCATGTACTTTTCAATGTCTTTTTCATTGGCAACACTATCTCGCCAGCTCTTTAACGAAACGTATAAATCATTTTTATTTCCTGTGGATGAAGTCGGATTTTCAGTTTTCGTTAATCTATTTTTTTCTGTTTCAAAATCAATGTTTGCGTTGGCTTTTGTGGTTAAAAATTGCGTTGAATTAAAGCCATTTTGATTAGATTTCAAAAGAATTAATTTTTCAAAAACGTTCTTCAAACACAATTCCCAAAGTTTATAAATATTGCCTTTCGTTTCTTTATTATCACAGGCTAAATCAATCGTTTTCAGAGAATTATAAGCCAATTCTTCTAATTTTTCGTATAAATAAACGCTCCCTTTTTTGATTCTTTCTTGCAGTTCAATATTTTCTTCGGGTAGGGGTGCTTGGAAAATAAACGATTCTAATTGCCTTAAAAATTTCTCCATCACGGGGTCAATTTCTGTATGATAATTATCGTTAATATTGCTTAAATTTTGAAACGAAATTGTGGCAAATTGGTCTTGTACTTTTGCAAAAGATTGCACTAAAAAATTAAGACTATTTTTGATGTGTTTAAAATCAAATAAATCCCTAATCCATTCACTTTGCGTATGCTTTTTGGCTTGCATTAAAGCCTCTTCCGAAAGGTCTTGTTTTTCAGCTTCTTGATTAAAAGAATTGATAATATTATCCGATTTTACGCTCTCGGAGGTGATGGGCGTACTCAACACTAAACCCTCAAAAGTCTTGCAACGACTCAACGCCACATAGACCTGCCCGTGGGCAAACGATGAAGCGGCATCAATAATGGCTCTGTCGAAGGTTAATCCCTGACTTTTATGAATCGTTATTGCCCAAGCTGTTTTGATGGGGAACTGCGTAAAAGTGCCAATGACGTTCTCCTGTAATGTTTTTGAATTATCTAAAACGTATTTAATGTTACCCCAAACGGCTCGTGAAACCGTAATTTCTTCCGTTTCGTGGGGACATTTTACACGTATTAATTCATCATCAACCGAAACAATTTCTCCTAACTTTCCATTAAAATATCTTTTTTCGGTATTCAAATCATTCTTCACAAACATTACTTGAGCCCCAACTTTTAACTCCAAATCGAACTCATTGGGATACATACTTTCTGGAAAATCGTCGGTAATTTCAGCCTTAAAATTATAAGGTTTCCCTTCTAATTCCTTCAATTTGGCAGTATTGATTGCCATTGCTGCCTTGTTGTGACTGGTCAGCGTGATGTATTTTTCGTCTTTTGGATAGGTAAAATTTGGGTCGTAACGACTATTCAAAAGTTTTGTACTTTCAGCATCCAATTTTTTATCACGCACTTTATTGAGCAAGTTGATAAAATCCTCATCAGCTTGTCGAAAAATGTGGGTCAGTTCAATGGTGATAAATTGACTGAGGGCAAGGGCTTTGCTTTCAAAGAAAAACGGACTGTTATAATAAGGACGTAAGATATTCCATTCATCGTCTTTCACAACGGGTGCAAGTTGGTGCAAGTCGCCAATCATGAGTAATTGCACCCCACCAAAAGGTAAATTTCGATTTCTATACCTACGTAAAACATCATCAATCGCATCCAAAATATCCGCCCGAACCATGCTAATTTCATCAATTACTAAAATGTCAATTGCCTTAATGGCTTTGATTTTTTCACCACTGAATTTTCTCACAAGTGGGTTATTATCAAGGTCTTGATTGGGGATATTAGGACCGAAAGACAACTGAAAAAATGAGTGAATCGTAACGCCACCTGCATTAATTGCCGCCACACCCGTAGGAGCCACAATTACCATTCGTTTTGGAGAATGGCTTTTGATGTTTTTCAGAAAAGTAGTTTTGCCCGTACCCGCCTTACCCGTAAGAAAAACGTTAGTATTCGTAAACCGAACGTACTGATCAGCCAATTCAAGACGTGGATTTGTTTGGAGTTTTTGGGTCATTTAGTGGTTTTTTACAAGTAAATACAAAATTAGACCACAGATTCTTCGACTAATTCGTCCTTAGTATCTTATCACCTCACCCCTTCTTCACAAATCCAGGCTTCTTTTTATGATACGTTTTTTTCTTATGAAAATCTCCTGAACTTACTCGCTTTTCGGGTTGATAAGTAGGAGCATCGCCCATACCTGCGGGTAAAGAAAGTTTTGGAATTTCCTTCTCAATCAATTCCTCAATGGCGGCAAATTTGCGTTGGTCTTTGTCGTTAATGAAAGTTATTGCTGTGCCAGTGGTTTCTGCTCTTGCCGTTCTACCGATGCGGTGGACATAATCTTCGGGATCGTGAGGCGTGTTAAAATTTACGACTAAACTGATGCCTTCCACATCAATTCCACGGGAGAGGATATCCGTTCCAATCAATATTTGGAGGGTTTTACTCTTAAATTCTCGCATAATTTCCTCTCGCTCTTTTTGTTCCAAATCTGAGTGAAAAGCCTTGGTTTTCAAGCCAATTCGCCTCAATTCCACGTCTAATTTCTTAACATTTTCTTTGGTAGAAGCAAAAATAATGACACTGCCAAAATTACCGTCTTTCAAAATATGGGTCAATAGTTTTATCTTTTGCGTGTCATAGACTAAGTAAGCCTGTTGCAAAATTCCCTCCGAAGGTTTTGAAATTGAAATATTCAATTGTTCTGGGTTTACGAGAATGCTGTGAGCCAATTTTCTGATTTTGGGAGGCATCGTTGCCGAGAACATGAGTGTCTGGCGTTTGGCAGGAATATATTTGATAATTTTGATAATATCATCAAAGAAGCCCATGTCTAACATTCTGTCCGCTTCGTCCAAAATCAGATGTTGAAGGTGAGAAAAATTAATGGCTCCCATTTGCAAAATCGCAATCAATCGCCCTGGGGTAGCAATGATAATATCGGCTCCTTCTTCTAACGCCTTCTTTTGCTGATTCCACGCATTGCCATCTCCTCCACCATAAATTGAAATGGAACTTACGCCCGTGAAATATCCTAAACCTTCTACCTGATTATCAATTTGAGTGGCTAATTCACGAGTAGGCGAGATAATAAGCGTATTTAATCGCCTTCTTTCATCGGGTAAATTGATGATTTTGTTGATGATGGGCAATAAAAATGCTGCCGTTTTGCCCGTACCGGTTTGAGCACAAGCAATCAAATCTTTATCGGTTTGAATAAGCGGAATGGCTTGGGCTTGAATAGGCGTAGGTTTTGAATAACCCATTGAATATAAGCCTTCTAATAATTTTTCGTCAAAGTTAAAATCCTGAAATGTCAATCTGTGGTTGTTTTTAAAATGTTGAGTGAGGAATAATATTTAAGACAAATTTAACGATTTATAGGCAATTTTCAAAGGGAAGAAAGGGAGAAGGAAGGAGACAGGATTTTGTATTCTTAATGTCCCTTTCTCCCTTCCTTCTTTCTTACTTTTCCTAAAACTTCGGACACTTTAACTCTCCTTTGCGTGGGCGAGCGTTTCTGCGTGGTTCAATCAAGTCTGTAAATGTGTATGATAAAGATATTTCATGGGCTCCACCCGTTGAACCTAACCTTGAAATGGTGGCATCGTAGCTGTATCCAATTGAAAAATTATCTTGACGATAACCAACCAAAAGCACTGCCGCATCGTGACTGATGATGCTCACATTATCTTTGGTGTAGCTTTTCAAAGGAATTCCTCTATACCAGACTCCTAAAACAAGCGGCGAATAGGTTAAATATGCACCAACATCCAATTGGTCAGATGCTCCTTGTCTTTTATAATGAATCACGGGCGTAATGCTTTTTTCCCGTTCAATGGCATCGCCCAAATTATTACCAATCATATAATCTGCTAAACCAATTCTGTAACCCGCTTGAATACCAAATTTAATCGGCAAACGAGCATCTTTATCGTTAAATGATTGTGAAGGTTGATTGATGTGATGAACTGAAACTCCCGCCCAAAACTTTTCTGAATAAACCAATGCCCCCGATGAAATATCCCAATATTTCAATTGTGGGGTAAGATTATTTCCTCCTTGCAAAATCTGGTCGGATGAAACTCGTGGATATGAACCCGTTGATAAATAGCTATTGATTTGATCACCAAAGGTATAATCGGCAAAGTTTATTCCTCTGGTTACGTATGACCCTTGTACGCCCAATTTAGCCGTTAATCCATCACTAATTTTCAGGTGATACGAATAAATTGCTCCAATGTCAGTCGTTGTCAAATTCGTAAATTGACGGTCGTTTGTTAAAAGAATACCAACGCCGCTGTTGTACTTATCAAAATAAATATCGGCTGATAATGAGGACGTTACAAAGTTGGCACTCAATGAGGGCCACTGATTTCTGTGATTAAAATTAACTCGTGGAGCCATTGCCGAACCCGCAAAAGCTGGATTCAAATATAAAGGAGCGGCGTAAAATTGAGAATATTGAGGGTCTTGGGCTTGGACAAAAGTCCAAGTAAACACGCATGACATTAGTATAAATCCTTTTTTCAACATGGTATTATGGGCGTTTCGGGGTATTTCATTAGTGATAAAATTAACATCATTCCCTTAAAAACGGTTTAATTTTTGACGTAAACTACTTAAAAATATATTCATTCAGTTTAATATTGTATAATTTAATAATCTTTAAAATTTTTTAGGTTCAAATTACGTTAATTTCAAAGCATTACGAGCATTTTTATTTCTTGTAATACAGTGAAACAAGCAAATTTAATGCCATGGAGAATAGTCAATGATTAACAGTTATCAGTAAACAATTATATATAAATTAGACTTTTAGATGTATCAATATTCTAACAATGTCTATCTTTTAAGTGCGTTTTACAACCTTTTAGGCTAATCATTTGTCTTGATAATGAGGACATTACAGCATTTATAGTTAGAGTACATAAATACCTAAACACTCGCACCTAAAACCTTTTTTAGTAAACGAAATAATGATACAATTTAGTAGCAGACGAACCTTTTTTTTGATTTTTACTACGTTTTTACTTGCGTTGGGACTATCCATGAATTCGTATGCCCAATTTAAAGTTAATAAAACCTGTATTACTGAATGTCGAGATTCAACGGCGGCAACTATGTTTCGAGATACGCTCAAAACTGTTGCTACCGCTTGGAAATGGGAATTTGGGGATTTAGGAAGCGGAGCAAAAAATACTTCTACGCTGAAAAACCCCGCCCACTTATACACAAATCCTGGACCTAAAACGGTAACATTAACCCGTACAGAGAACGGCTTACCAGTGATTTACACCCAGACAGTTACGATTAATAATCCTCCACAACCATTTTTTTTAGGGAATACGCCTTCTCAACAAGACACTACGATTTGTAAAGGCGATTTCTTGACCCTCGACCCTTACAAAAGAGGCGGGGCAAACCCAAAATATAAATACATTTGGTTTCCAAAAGGTGATACAACCCAAACGCTTCGGGCAGATACGACCAGTTGTTATTCAGTTCAAGTAACGGATTCGACTACGGGTTGTTCGGCTCAGAATAAAATTAATGTAAAATTGTGCGTTCCATCACCCCCAAAACCTGCGGAAAATTATTGGTATTTTGGAAATAACGCAGGAGTAAAATTCTCAAATGGAAGTGCAACGGCAGATGATAAAGGGAAAATAAATACCAAAGAAGGCGTTTCATCCATTGCTGATAAAAACGGAAATTTGTTGTTTTATACCGACGGAAAAAAGATATATTTCAAGGATGGGAAAGAGATGGCTTCGCTTGGGAAAGATTCTCTGGCGGGCAGTAGTGTTTCTACGCAATCCGCTATAATTGTGCCTCAACCAAGCTGTCAGGGCTGTCAATCTCTATATTACGTTTTCACGACAACGGATATTAACGGCAAAAAACAGTTGAGTTATAGCGTTGTTGATATTCGTCAAAATAAAGGGCAAGGAAAGGTTATTGAAAAAAATACTGTCTTGGACGATGCTCCTTCAACCGAGCAATTAATTTCTCATTTCGTTAAAAAAGACTCGACTTATTGGGTCATTTCTCACGATTTTGGGACAGACACTATTCGCTTGCGGAGAGTGACAAAAAATGGCGTTTCTATCTCAAAAATTGTTCAAGTAGGGTCGAGAATTGACAGTACATTTAAGGGTGAGGGTTACATAAAAGTATCAAAAGACGGAACAAAATTTGCCGTTGCCATTCCAGGAGGAGCCAGAAATTTGATTGAAGTTTATGATTTTGCGGATTCAACTGGTGAAATGACCAATAAAAGAGTTATTGATTTAGGACCCGCACCGCCAACGGTTTACGGCGTGGAATTTTCACCCGATAGCAAAACATTATTTGCCACCATGAAGGCAGATACCGTCAAAAAACCAGGTTCATTTTCTTCTTTATTACGTTTTGATATAACTGACAAGGATTCTTCGGTAATTGCAAAATCTAAAATTACGCTTGATTCTTCCAAAAAGGAGTATTACGGTTCGGTTCAATTGGGTCCTGATGGGCGAATTTATCTTGCCGTTCAAGGGAGTTCTACTTTGGGAATTATTAAATTACCAAATGATACAATTTCAAGGAAAAGTTTAACGGCTGATTATTATGAACGAAAAGGTTTGAACCTGAACGGAAAAATTAGCCAGTTGGGTTTGCCGACCACTTTTGACGTAACGAGTGAAGAAAATGAAGGTGTTGGAATCTCAGCAGCAGACACTTGTTTGGGTTCGCCAAGTTCATTTCAAACGAATCATTTGTGCGGTGATAAATTGAAAAATACAAAGACTGATTGGCGATTTTATAAAGGAGAAGTTCCACGGGACGGAAAACCCGTTGGTTCGCCCATTGCTACAATTCGAGGTGGAGAAGGCGATAATGGTTTGATGACGAGTTATACTTTTACCGAGCCTGGGAAATATTATGTGGTAGTGAACATGGGAAATCGTTGCAAGCCTGATACAATGTTACCACCCCAACCCTTTGAGATTTTACCGCTTCCAAAACCAAATTTAGGACCAGATTTAAACCTTTGTGCAAGCACCACAACGCTTGATGCAAAAGCACGATTAGACAGCACCAATTATTTCTGGTTTCGAGATAGAAAATTCTTACCAAAAGATAGTTTACAGACCTTAATAGTCAAACAATCAGGTAATTATATTGTGGCAGTTGAAAACAGAGGATGCGTTGGATTTGATTCAATAAAAGTAGTTTTAGCCCAAGCTAAACCATTGAGTTTAGGTCCTGACACGCTCATTTGTACGGGTTCGCCCATTGTTTTAGATGCTTCAAAAGCGGCTGGAACGGGTACAACTTATTCGTGGAATACGGGAGCAACAACGGCACAAATTACGGTTTCAACACCTAACAGATACATTGTGACTGTAAGTACGCTTATCGGTACAATTCCTTGCAAAACGGCTGATACCATTAATGTTCGAGTGCGTCCAAGGACTTCATTTAGAATAACGCCAACTCGTCCTTCGGGTTGTACTGCCAGCAATGGAGCCATTTTGTTAACAAGTATTTTACCTGCTGATACTTACACTTTTACGTGGTTTAAGGACGGTTCAATCGTTGCGGGAGCAACCACAAGTAGCATTACAAACTTGACGACAGGAAGTTATAAAGTCACGATAAAAAGCACTTTATCTTGTGATACCACCGTTTCGATTATTTTGAATGCTACCGCAACGCCAAATGCAATTATTACGCTCGCACCTTCGCCCGTTACGTGTGTAAGCGATGGGGCAATTAACATCAATGTTGCCGCAAACAGTCCGTTCAGACCTGTAGATTTTATTCTCCGTCAGCGGGATAATAAGGATGCAATTGTGAAGCAAGGTGTGATGGCTTCTATCTTTGTTTCTACTGGAAAATATACGATTAAAGGCTTGATTGAAGGCACTTATTACCTTGAATTTAAGGACATTAACGGTTGTAAATTTATCAGTAATGACATAAAATTAGACAAAGTTCCACGAACAGATATTTCGCTTTTACCCGCCCCAACGAGCAGATGTGAGGGCGAAAAAATTACATTGAGTCCATTGAATTATACCAATGGTAGCATCAAATGGAGTACGGGAGCAACTACTTTGAACATTGATGTAATGCAAGGTGGTACTTATATCGTTACAGTTACTTCAACCGACGGAAAGTGTATTAGCACCGCAAGAACAAATGTAGTTTTCAAGGTTTCACCAAAAGTGAATTTGACCGCCCCGAGTCGTTTGTGTTTAACGCCAAATTCAACGCAATTGGTGGCAACCCCAGCGGGTGGAACTTGGCAAGGTTCAAATGTGAGCAATACTGGCGTTTTCAAGGCTTCGGCAATCGGGGTTTATGCGGTAAAATATGACGTTACTCAAAACGGTTGTGCAGGAACTTCAAATAAAGAAATTACCGTTTTGGACGCTCCAATTATAAATTTAGGACCTGATAAAAGTCTTTGTCGAGGCGTAACGGATTTTATTGGAGTTACGCCCATAGCTGGAATTAATTATCGTTGGAATACGGGTGAAAATTCGCCAACAATTTTCCCTGAACGTTCTGGCAGGTATATTCTGACGGCTGCAAAAGATCTTTGTCGTGGCTCAGATACCATTACAATTACTATTTTACCAATTCCATCCGTTGCATTACGGGGAGAAATTCCACTTTGCGTACCCGCTAATTTGCCAATAAAAGTAGATGCTGGTGGTGGTGCGGGGTTGACCTATTTATGGAATCCAACGGGGCAAACGACCAAGCAAATTTCAGTTTCAACGGTTGGTAATTATTCGGTAACTGCCACTAATTCTTTTGGTTGTGTGATTACTGCTCAAACCAAAGTGATTGACCGTTGCGACCCGAGTATTTTAGTACCAACTATTTTTACCCCAAATGGAGATAATAACAATGACAATTTTCAGGTTTTTCCAAATTATATTAAGGATTTTGATTTGAAAATTTATAATCGTTGGGGAGAGTTAATTTTTACTTCTAAGAATTACGAAGACCGTTGGGATGGAAAATATAAAGGAATTTTAGTAAAACCAGATTCTTTTGCGTGGGTAATTACGTACGTACCTTTTTATTATCCAGAAGAAGGACTAAAGCGAAAAGAAGGAGCTGTCACAGTGGCTTGGTAAAATCAAAAAAGGCTTTCTAAATCATTCAGAAAGCCTTTTTTGATTGCTTTTCATTCATTTTTTTTACATTCTGTTTTATCAGAATTCTCACAATTTACCTTAACAATTAATCCCCATTTATCGGTTGGATAGCTATGCCAACACTTACTTACAAATCTTTTAAATTCTGTCTAATGATGTTCTTTCGCATCGGTTTCTTTACAAATCCACGCATTTTTATTTATCGCTAATATTGGATATTTATTAATAACCACTTCAAAAGGTATCTTGTCAGTGAATATTTCATTACGACTTTCAACTTTCTGAGCATTAATTTTAACGTATTGTACCTATGCGTAAGCGTAACTCATAAAAGAAGATTCTTCCTTATTTTGATTAAACTGATAATTCAAGGAATCTACAATTTCACGTAACTTTTGAATGGTTTTATTGTTGTAAATGTGTCCGCTGGCATATTTTGGGAGAATGCCATGTCGAGGATATTGAGCAATCAATAAACTATTGAAAATGGTGAATAGAAGAAGTGTAGTGGTAATGATTTTCATGTCAGAAAATTAAAATTTTATTTTAAAAATTACCAAAAATTTAAAGCTAAAATTTCAATATAAACTTCTAAAAAAAATTGTATTTTTATTAAAACACAATTTAGAGCAAATTGAACTATGAAATAGATTAATTTAGTAGTTCAATTATCAATTATTGCTCGCTGAAAGTGCCTAAAAAAATGAGATTCAGCGAGGTATAATGGAAATTATCAACAAACATCATGCAAGAATTCTTAAAACAATACCCCACAATCATCTCCAAAACCGTTGAATGGGGCGATATGGATGCAGCTCAACACGTTAATAATACCGTTTATTTTCGTTATTTTGAATCGGCTCGAATTGAATTTTTCAATCAAATTGGCTTCATGGATTTTACGGGTGAAGGTAATGTTGGACCAATCTTAGCAGAGACTTCTTGTAAGTATAAAGCACCTTTGACTTTCCCCGATAATATTCAAATCACAGCACGAATATTGCCCGATTCTTTTACCGAATATGGCTTTGTGATGCAACATGTTGTTTACAGTGAAAAACTTCAAAGAATTGCCGCCGAAGGGACATCTCGGATTGTGTGTTATGATTATAAATCGAAACAAAAAGCCTTAATTTCAAGCGAGTTACGGGATAAATTGACTATCTGATACCAACATTAATGAACCACCATTCATTAATAAAAACGGTTGAGAAAGTCATTCTCAAACCAAGTTTTTACATTTTATTCCTTCTCACCTGTTTCCTCATACGTGTACGAACCCACGCACAAACGTCAGAACCTACGATTATTTCACAAAAAACAATTGGTGGTTCATTGAACGAAATCCTAAATTCAACCTATCCAACTTCTGACGGTAGATGCGTTTTAGACGGCCAAATGTCTTCTTCAAACGGTAATGTGCAAGGTTCAAGAAAAGGGCTTTCAGATGGATGAATTGTCAAAACAAATACTCTGGGAACGACTGAATGGCAAGTGGGTTTGGCGAGTCCACGGGATGATGTGGTCACGTCCGTAAAGGAAATATCCGACCAAGGTTTATTCTGTCAAATCCGTATTCATCCATGGTCTATTTCTTAAACCAACTCCGCAATCACCGTCTCCCCGCCCACAGGAATATCATCTAATTTCACCAAAATCTTGGCACTTAAAGGCAGATAAATGTCAACTCTTGAACCAAATTTGATGAATCCGAACTCTTTTCCTTGCTCAACTTTCGTTCCCACTTCCACATACCAACAAATTCTACGAGCCAAAGCTCCTGCCACTTGTCTGAAAAGTACTTCTGTTCCATCGGTGTGTTTGGTCACGATGGTTGTTCTTTCATTATCCGTACTTGATTTTGGATGCCATGCCACCAAAAATTTTCCAGGATGATATTTGAAGTATGAAATAATCCCTGAAATAGGGTTAAAATTGATATGTACGTTAATTGGCGACATAAAAATCGAAACCTGACGACGAGCATCTTTGAAATATTCTGGTTCTATAACCTCCTCAATCACAACCACTTTGCCATCGGCAGGAGCAATAATATGCTTTGGATTTTGAACGGTTGTACGAACGGGTACACGGAAAAATTGAAGTACGATTATTGCTAAAATTATACTCACAACCACTACAATTTTACGAAGTGTATCGTTTTCTGGAAAAAAATAGGCTGTTGCACCGTTCAGAAGTATCAAAAATAGGGTGGTTACCACGATAGTTCCTTTGCTTTCTCTATGAATCGTCATTGTTTTTCAGGATATTATTTTGACAAAGTTACGGAAAATCTCTGAAATTGAGAACGTAGTATTTAGAAACTCATGCCATTAGTTAAAAAGCAACCTAATTTCATTTATTGCCAACTAAGAAACTGCCTACTTTTGTTTCCGCAAACGCAACCATTTAATCACATTGTCCGTATTTTGTTTAGACATTGATAGTGCAACTTGGAAAAATAGTTTAATTTTAGCCGCAGTACCATCAAAATGCCCATCACCATAGATCGAAATCATACACTTGAAGCCCTGCTGGAAGGCTGCCGACTTGGCAACCCGAAAAGCCAAGAATTGCTTTACAGGCAGTTCTATGGCTACGCCATGAGTGTGTGTTTGCGTTATACTCGCACCCGTGATGAAGCCGTTGAGATTGTCAATGATGGTTTTATCAAGGTGTTTAATCACGTCGAAAAAATTGATTTAACGAAATCATTTAAAAATTGGTTAAGGCGAATAATGGTCAATACGGCGTTGGATTATTACCGCCAAAACCATAAACACTATAACCACGACGATATTCAAGCAACTGAATATATGATAAGTGACAGTAAAGATGCTTCCTCAGATTTATCTTATGAAGAACTTTTAGGGTTTGTTCAGAAACTTTCGCCCGCTTACCGAACCGTTTTCAACCTTTTTGTCATTGATGGATATTCACATGAAGAAATTGGGGAAAAGTTGGGAATTTCAATTGGTACATCAAAGTCAAATTTGGCAAGAGCGAGAATTAATTTGAGAGAAATGTTAAGTAGAGAGTAGAGGAAATGATAAGTTATCAAGTCTCTAATGGACAAGCCGTTAAGTTTTATCAACTTAAAACGTTTAAAACAAAACCAGTATAAAATAAATAAAATAAAATGTCAGAAAAGTGGTGGGATATGTCCGATGATGAACTGGATGACCTTTTCAGAGAAGCCTCTGATAAGGTTGATGTCCCGTTTGATTCGTCTGCATACAACAAACTCAGACAGAAAATAGTTGAGCAACCCATGTCTGAGCCTCCCCGAGGATTCAAAAAAAGATGGTTGTTACTTTTGGCTGGGCTATTTTTGATGGTTGGGGTGGGATTGGTGTATCGTTTTGGCAATGATTTGAAAAAGAATAGTTTAACGGAAAATATTAAGAATAAAAATAATCGAAAAAATTTGAGCATTACTTCATCTAATACAAATCAAAATAAGGATTCTGAATTATCAAAGTCAAAAAACTTGGTAAATAAAGATGAGATTTTGAGTTTACGAAAAGAAAATATTATTAAAAAATCAGAAGTTCCTTTGTCAGTAACTTCACACATAAAAGAGAAAGCTAACTCAGGAAATACGTTTGTTAAAAAGCAGGAAATCAAAAAAAACAATTCATTGATTAATCAACCTGAAAAAAAATTAGGACAGTCGAATGTGAAGGCTAATATAACGCATAATCAGTCTAAGACAGAAAACAATTTACTTGATAAATCAGTGAAAGTTGTTGAAAATAAGCAAATTACGTTTGGATTAAGTGATTCAAAAACATATGAAATTGAGCAAAACAAAGTGCTTGAAAATATTGATTTTGAGTCAAAAAATACTAAAAATAAATTAATTAGGTTCAATAATTCAAAAAACAACAAAGATAGAGAAGGAAAAAGTTACCCTGCAAATTTTCAAATTATCGGGCAAAACACTTTGCCAATTTTTGAAAATTCAAGTAATATTCAAGACACAAATATACCCGAAGAAACCGATAATCGAACCAATTTTTACAACGTTGATTTCTTAATTAATAAGGATTCAAAGTTGCTTTTAACAGATATTCGTGCAGAATTACCCAATTACGTGGACAGTCTTCCGAGAACAATAAAATCCGTTAAATTCTCAAAATTTGGGGTTCGTTTAATGATTTCTCCTGATTTTAATTCTATTGATAATTTAGGAAAAATGGCTTTGGGAGGGTCGATGGGGCTATTATTCGAATATAAAATTAGTAAAAAATTGGTCATACAAACGGGTTTGATTTATTCACGCAAAAGTTATGTAGGCAGTTTCGATGATTATCGTAATTGGAAAGATTGGAAAGGTTATCATCCTTCAAAACCAACGCAAGTGGACGGTGGATGTACGGTTTTTGACATTCCAATTAATTTGAGATTGAACTTATTCCAAAAGCCAAAACAAACCTGGTTTGTGAGTTCGGGCGTTTCAACTTATTGGATGATGAAGGAAAATTACACGTATAATTATGCGTGGGGTTCGCCAAGAGAAGTTGGTTGGAATGATAATTCAAAATATTATTTCAGTGTTTTGAATTTTTCAATAGGATTGGAAAGACAAATTTCTAAACGTTTTAGTCTTCAAATTGAGCCGTATTTGAAAACACCATTGAAAAATGTAGGACGTGGAGGGGTGAGTTTGTACAGTAGCGGTCTGTTGTTTTCAACAAAGTATGAATTTTAATTTCGATGTTCGTTTTTCGATGTTCGATGTTCGTTAAATTAAACATATAACAACGAAAACGAACCGAGCGACGGTCGCATCAATTAACGAAAATCGAAAGAATCAACATACTCTCAAAACCATAGATTCCAACGTTAATCCTGGTCCGAAAGCACAACTTAGAATGTTCTTATTTTTGTCCAATTCAGAAGTATTTTTCAGTATTTCATTCAAGACAAAAAGGACGGTGCAAGACGACATATTTCCATAATCTCTCAGTATTTCATAAGAATATTTATTATCTTCTTTTGTAATCTCCAAAGCCGATTCAATTGCTTCCAAAATTGCTTTTCCTCCTGGGTGCATGGCGTATAAATCTATGTCCTGATTGGTCATTCCTGCGTTTTCTAATAGCCTATCAATCAAGGATTTAATTCCTGTTTTCACTAATTTTGGGATATAAGAAGTAAGCGTCATTTCAAAGCCAAAATCTGCCACTTTCCAAGCCATATCTTGTTTACCTTCAAAGTATAAGTCACAAAAGAAAGTCCTCATTTCAAGGCTATTTTCTTTGCATTCGGCTTCAATTAAAACGGCGGCAGCACCATCAGCAAAAAGAGCGTTGGATAATAAAAAATCCTCATCCATTTTTTTCTGAAAATGAATCGTACATAATTCCACCGAGACCATCAGAACCTTCGCTTTTGGATCGGCTTTGCAGATAGTATCCGCCATTTTTAAGCCATTAAAAGCACCGTAACAACCCATGAAATTGATAGCGGTTCGTTGAATTGTGGTGTTTAAACCCAAAGAAGAAATAATTTCAATATCCAATCCTGGGGCGTACATACCCGTGCAACTTACCGTAATGATGTGCGTAATTCCTTTATTGGGAATGTCTTGTTGTAGGTTCTGAATGGCTTCTAAACAAAGTGGTAAAGCATATTCTTGGTACGCCATCATGCGTTTAGAAATACTTGGAAATGGCTCTAAATCAACACTTTGTGGATAAAATTGATATTCAGAGAAGTGTTTACCGTAATCGGTTAAAACGGAATGTCGTTGAGCAATCTTTGTGGTGCGATACAGAGCTTTCAGCCTCCTTTGGTCGTAATCATTCATTTGCAACGCAGAAGCCATAAACTCTGCAATTTGCATTTGAGGAAAACAATTTTTGGGAACGGCAGTGCCAATGGCAGTAATATAACTCATGTTTGAATTGGTAATTAAAGAATAAACATAAATACACTAAAAAAGTGTACCAGTATATGATATACGGAGTAAGTAGGATAATAGTTGCGAAAATTCGGCTTAATTACTTTTCACGTGTTCAATGGTCTTTTCAACCAATCTTCCGTGCGTAGATTCCAGTATGATTAATTCAGCATTTTTAAGGTTTTTTGTAAGCGGATAGACGTTATGGATAGGCAATAATTTATCATATTTTCCCATGAATAATTTAACGTTTATCCCCTGATTATTAATAAGTTGAGCTAATTTTTTAATATCAAAATTTAACGTCCTAAACCCTACCCAAGACTGATATAATTGTTCTTGCTTTTTGGGCGTATCCACCATCATTTTGGCAAATTTCAATACACTTTCATGTACGATGCCCACACGGGAAAGTAAACCCGCAAAACCGTGAAATTTATTGTTGTTTTTGAGGACTTTTTTGAAAATATTTCGGGTGAAACTAAAACGAGTTGCACCGTAGTAAAACGGGTCTTTCGTGATGCCATCGGGGGCTAAAAGTATGATATTTTCAATTCTTTCCGAGAAGGATTCAAGCGTTGCCAAAGCGAATCTTCCACCCATGCTGAAAGAAATTATGGAGAAGTTTTGAATTTGATTTTCTCGTAAGAATTTGGTTAAATATTCTTTCCATATTTCTTTGGTAATTATAGGTTCATTTACTTCACTTTTACCATGGAAAGGCAAGTCAAAAAGATAGGTAGTATATTGATTTTCAAAGGTTTGTGCAAATTTTTGGAAACACGAAAAATCCTGCCCCATGCCATGAAAAGCGAGCAGGATTTTATCGGATTCCCCTATTTTTAAATGAGATAAATTCAACTCAACTGATAAGTGTTAATTGTAAATCAATGTCCTTTTCCGCCACCTTTCACTACTTCCTTATCAAAATCAATGCCTTGTTTTCGCAAAACACCTTGCACGATAATTCCGAAAATGAATAGATAAGCAAAACAAGCTGCCGCCAATAAATATGATTGCTGAATGCCAAATGAATCAGATAATTTCCCTTGAACTACGGGAATAATTGAACCGCCCAGAATCATCATAATTAAAAATGCGGCTCCTTGATTGGTAAATTTACCCAAACCTGCCGTTCCCAAAGAGAAGATACTGGGCCACAAAA
>JAYVRF010000151.1:0-21098 GCA_043756925.1 Arcicella sp.
GCTCAAATAGAAAGGCTCAATTAGATAATTTTGCCGATAAATTTGATGAATTAATCCAGTTTTTGAAAGTAATTAAATTTTTATAGGAAAACCGTTCCAATATAAGTATCATTATCCCAATCAGCTAATACTTTTCCACTCTTATTCGTTGTTGCATTTCCTAAATGCTTATTAACTTTATTAATTGTTACATGGCTACTTATAGAATTCAATTCCAGTTCATCTTTATATTGAACTTCTGTAATTTTAACAGCTTCATCAGAAAACTTCAATACTTTACCAGCTATTTGAACGAGTGCGTCTTTATTTACTAAAGCCGCTAATCCAGGGACTGGTAGTGCCATTTTGAAATTTTTCTTACCCAAGTTGTCTTTTGTGACTACTACTACATCATTATACTCTCTACTAATTACTCGTTCTGAATTTTTTGAGCCTTCAACATCTTGACTGCAAAACGCTTTATAGGCTTCATTCATTGAAGTAAATCCTCCTTTCTGTTCCATTTCTTTAATTCCTTCCAAAGTAGCCATTTTAGCAACAGCCCCCTTAAAATCCTCCATCGTCTCAAACTTCAATCTGCCCTCCACCACAGAAAAATCAATATTCTCTTTAATTTTGGGAGCAACATTAATTTTCGAGGTTGCATCCTCTGGTTTTAAAATTCCATCTTGCTCTTTACAAGACCACAGGCATAGCGACAGTCCCACTGTCACTATGCCCAAACGTTGTAATGTTTTTTTCATTACCTTTGCATCGGGTTTAATTGTTAGAAATTTGACCTTTAAGCCCCATCTGGTCGTCCAAACTTAGATTGGGGCTTAACTATTGTAAAGGTTTGCGGTTTTTATCGTATTTCAAAATAAAATCTGTAAATCTATATTCCATACAGCATAATTTGGTTTCTTTGAAAATATTTAGCAATCCTCTTGTTTTTGTGAATTACGTCTTTTATATTTACCGCACTTACCGCACTTACCGCACTTACCGCATTTACCGCACTCTTGTAACGCTTCGTAGAATTCTACAAAATCCTGCAATTGCATCAATTACTTTTCGGTACGTATTGGCTTGGTTTCCACTAATTTTTGAAAAGTATAAATTTCTTTCAAATTTTAAACATTCAACGCTATGCAATTCAGAGGTTCTATTATCAAAAAAACACGTCAAGAACAAGGTCACAAACAGTATTTTTTCGCCCAATTAACGGGAATCTCCCAATCGCATTTATCGAAAATTGAAAATGATAAAGCAGTTCCTACGCTACCAGAATTGATTACGATGTCCGTTATTTTGGAAAGGCAATTGGGGCATTTTGTCTCTTGAATTTACTCAAAACATAAAAAAGGCTTGAAATTTATATTTCAAGCCTTTTTTCATATATTTCATTAAACCTACTTTACCTCAAAAACTCCCTCTCCAATTCGATATCCTTCCGAATATAATTCAATAATGTGCTTGCCTTCTTTGTAAGCCAATCCACGGCTATACACAAACTCAACTGATTGATGAGAATTATCAAATAAAACCTTCTGTCTGGCAGTATAAGTGGTTTCTTTTCCTTTGTATGAGAACGTACCCGAACCCGTTGCCATGTCCGCTACGGCTGCACCCGATGGGTCGAGGATTCTTAAATAAATCGTTTTTGCTTCACGAGTTGTTACTTGATTTTCCTGCAAATAGAACGTTATCCGCACTTTATCAACCCTTCTTGACCGATAAACTCCGCCATCAATTTCTTTTCCTTTGGTTGAAATTGCATAGATATTAATGCTTTCTGCACGCAAGGCAGCCGCCTGCGAAACTTTGTCGTTCAACTCTCGATTTCGGGCTTCGACTTCTCTGGCATGGTCGGATAATTCCTTTTGCTTTAACAAATAATTTGTTGCCGAATCACTCAATGCTTTTTGAGCAAATGAAATGCCTTCCAACAGGTTTTTTGTCTCTTTGCTCAACGAATCGTTCTTAGCTGAAAGGATGCCATTTTCTCTACGAAGGCTTACTAATTGTACATCTTTTTCTCCTAATAAAGCCAAATAATCTTTGATTTTTGTTTCGTATTTTTTCAAAGAAAAGCCTTTCATCTTCTGCAATGCTATTTTATCGGCTTGCAATTGGGTTTTTGCTCTCACTAACTCATCAACGTTTCCTCCTAATTTCTTAATCTCAATGATTTTACTATTTAGCTGATTTTCAATGGAATCTAATTTAGTATTTGCCGATAAAAGTTCTTTGGCTTCAGTCGTTGAAATTTCCTCAACTTTTCGATTATTTTGACGTTCACGAAAATATAAAAAACCTAATCCAATGGCTAAAAGTCCAAGGACTGCCACCGCAATTTTGAGTTTATTTTCGCTTTGTCTGTTGGGATTGTACTCCATCTTAGGGTTTGATAATTTATGGGTCGTGTTATTAATTAAACGATTATTCTTGGGTATTATTTACTGGAAACTGACTATGCGACGCAGTCTGAATTTGGATTTATCCGATGAATGGATTACAAACTACTTAAATTTCACTAAAATTTATTCAGAAAGTATCTTTAATTTTACAAATCTAAGTTATTGAAACTGATAACGCAAAAAATAGTAAAATTGACAATGAATATAGCACAAAATATAGAGAAAATTAATGCTGAATTAGTGGGAACATCTGCTCAATTAATTGCTGTCACAAAAACTAAGCCAGTAGCCGATTTACAGGCTGCCTACGAGGGTAATTGCAAGGTTTTTGGAGAAAACAAAGTTCAAGAGATGGTGGAGAAATGGGAGGTTTTACCCAAAGACATCGAATGGCATTTGATTGGACATTTACAGTCTAATAAAGTCAAATACATGGCTTCGTTCGTGGCAATGATTCATTCCATAGATTCATTAAAATTATTACAAGAAGTTGATAAACAAGCACTTAAAAACAACCGAGTAATTAATTGTTTACTGCAAATATACATCGCCCAAGAAGAAACAAAATTTGGATTATCCGAGGATGAAGCTTGTGAGATTTTGGATTCGGAGGAATTTAAAGTCATGAAAAATGTGCGAATTGTGGGCGTAATGGGAATGGCAACATTTACGGATAATCAAGAGCAAGTCCGTTTAGAATTCAGAGGATTGAAAGCATTTTTTGAAAAATTGAAAACGGAATATTCCTCTGCTGAAAACTTGCAATTAAAGGAAGTTTCAATGGGTATGTCGGGTGATTATTTGCTTGCGGCTGAGGAAGGTTCAACGCTTGTGCGGGTTGGATCGGCGATTTTTGGGAGTCGCTAATTCAAAACCATTTTAGGGAAACGGTACATTTGCGAATCGTAAACCATTAATTGATCAATTTCTAATTCAAAATATTTGTATAAAGGTGAGCGTTCAAGTTGTTTACGAATATCGGATTTGTCTTTCCCATTCATCGTAATCCAGCCCCTACCAACCTCCGCAGAAATGGCATAAGAATCAATTACTCCCTTCAAAATCAAGTCACTAATCACACCACGGTGCTTTGGAACGAGATTCATGAACTCTTCATCAACACTAAAAAACACACTTACTTGATACTTATTCATATTTGGATTTTGATTTCATGGTAAATATACCAACAAATGTTTAGGTTTCTGCAAAAAATAACCCTGACTATTTTCATAATCAGGGTCTTCTAATTAGTTGGCTAAATATTTAAGAACTTCGCCTCGGATTTAAACCGCACCTACTACATAAACTGCTCCTTTTGGTCCTGCTTCGGTGGTGCTTCCACCCGTTACTTCCAATGAAATGGCAAAGGCTTCAACTTTATCAAATGATTTCATTTTCAAAACGTTTCCATTTTCATCAATCAAACCCGCATCCACTGGTTTCCCATTCACAAAAGCCCATAATTGATATTGCTTTCCCGTTGGAGCTTTTGGCAATTTTAGGGCTGATAAATAAACTTCTCTTTTGTTTTTATCAAAATAAATTAGTGCCTTTGCAGTTGGGTAAACTGATTGCCCAGCCAAGGTAATCACTTTGAAATCAGGATTTTGTAAAATTGCAACTTCTTCTTGATAACTCGCTTTCAAGGCTTTTCCTTCTTGGGCAAGCACCTGATTTTGCGTTTCCAAAGCCACCAATTTTTCTTCTGAATTTTTCCAATTACTGAAAAACCAAATATTCCCTCCAATACTCAAAGCCAACAAAACCCAAGAGGCTGCCATGCTAAATATTGACCGTTGCGAAACCGATGCCCCACCTAAACCGATTATCTCACGAGGACTTTCATCAATTTGTTCACTATTTAATGGTAACTGCTCACGATCCGCCGTCCGACTGTAAACTGACTGATTACTATCTCCCGCTAATTGCTCGTTTGCTACTGTTGATTGTCCCCCGTGTACTGCGGCTTGAAAACGGTCGGCTGAAATTGGTTCGCTGAAAAGTTTTACCTTTATTTTATCTTTCAAAAATGTGGGTGGTTCTTTTTCAAATTGCAAAACATAATTTTCAATTGTATTACTTACCAATTCTATTTCCGTTTGTATTTCGGGGTTTTCCAACGCCAGTTGCTCCACCTCTGCCGACTCCCCGACGGTGGTTGCTCCCAGCACGTAGCTTTCTATAATTCCTGATGCTAAATATTCCTTCGTGTTCATATAATTGTGGTTAAAAATCCAATGAGGAAAACCAATCCAAATTCAACAAAATATTGTCTTAACTGTACGATGGCGGCTTTTACACGGGTCTTTACCGTGCCTAATGGAATTCCAAATTCGTCGGCAACCTCTGCCTGTGTGTAACCCTGAAAATAGAGTAATTCTATCATCTGCTGGTATTCGGGGCGAAGGTTTTCGACTACCTTTTTTATTCCGATTGCGTCAATATCAAATTGACTGCTTTCTTGATTATCAATAAAATTTATACTCGTTTCAAGGTCTTGATTTCGCTGAGAATTCTGAAATTCTTGCGACCGTATTCTATCAATGGCGGTATTTCGTGCCACATTAAGAATCCAAGTGAATAATGTCCCTTTGGTTCGATTATAGGCTTCTATATTCTTCCAAATCTTGACAAAGGCATCTTGCATTACATCAGCAGCAACTTCTTCTGAACGTACTATTTTCAGAACAACGCCATAAAGTGCCGACGAGTAATTGTCATACAAGATGGAGAATCCTCGTTCGTCTTTGCTTTGCAGCAACGACACCAGGGCATCTTCAGCTATAATTGTTTTACGTTTAGACATGAGTGTTTTCTCTCGTGAATGTATTAGTGAGTTGAAATAAGGTTTAAAATACGCTACTGTCTTAAATTAACGCAAGACAATTTCATAAATTCAACCAAATTTACACTTAAATACATTCTTATTAAAGGGCTTAATAAAGATAATGGGATTTTGAAAGAAAATTAAGGTAATTTTTGAAAACAAAGAACTTTCGCAAGCTGGAAAGCCCTTTGTATATTACCCATTATTAAACCACACCTGTCTATGAGGCGTGGAGAAAATATTTTGATGATGAGGATAAAAAGCAATGTTTTAGCGAAATAAAAAGGGTTTCATTAAAGATCTGCACAACTTCAAAGCCTTTTAATTTTCATAAATACATACCTTTTTTCTTATTTTAATCATTATTTCTCTCCATACCCTATATACGTTACTGAATTTAATGGGTAATTCAATTTTTGACTTACAGCTTCATGTAGATATTTGCTATATTTTTATGATTATCATGTTTTAATTCACTTTCAAATACATCTACGAGAAATGATATACGTTTGGATTGTTAGGGTTGAAAAATTTAAGATTTGAATAGATTTTTATACTATTTTAATTTCTTTATCCTATCATAAATGCAAAAAATCTTATCACAGTGATAGGATTTTCTTATATTTGTGATAGGATAATCAAGCTACTTCAAAGAACGAATCCACTCCCGCACCAACGCCACGCCTTCTTTGTGCGTAGTTTTTCGCCCCACTTCGGGCATCATAATTCCTGGGTCGGTAGATTCCATTCTGTAAATGAGAATTGATTTATCTGGATTTCCCCGCACGATGTCATAATCACGATTGCCCGAACCACGTCCTGCCGCAACGGGCGTTTTATCGAATCCCAAAGCCGTTGAATTGCTTTCGTGAATGCTTAAATTCAAGCCCGAAGTCATGGCGGGTCCTTTTGGATTATGACAATGGGCACAATTAACATCTAACCACGCCCTTGAACGTTCTTCCAAAGTTCCCGTTTCGGGTTTATTCCAAACTGCCAACTTCGGGCAATCCTTTAAATCAGGCATATCTTTCAATAAACCCACTTTTTGCAAATGGATTAATTGATTTTCAGCACCACTTTCATACCCAAAATCACCATTCAATTGCCTTGCCGAAGGACCAATTGGAGTCATTACTTCCGAACGATTATGACAGCCTTTGCATTGATTTAAATTCGGAATTGAATATTGCTGAGTCCGTTTTTTGCCATCTGAATATACATAACTAACTTCTTTTGTATCACCCGCAACCTCCAAAACTGCCTCCGTTTGTTCATCATTCCAAACGTATTCCGATGCTTTCCAACCACTTTCTTCATGAATTAATAAACGAGTTTCCATCAATCTTCTGCCCTTAGAAACATCTCTAAAATCATTGGGATAATAAAAGGTTTTGATGATGGTTGTGCCTACTGGAAAATCCAAAACTTCCGTTGAATTATAAGTGACGGTTTTTCCTTCGGGGATTTTTACGAACCTTAACTTCTCGGCATAATCAGAAAATAAAGGAGTATTTAAGGCGTACGGAATTATGCCTTCTGTGGGTTTTTGTTCCGCCATATTTCCTTTAAAAAAACCGTATTCTGAGAGGTTCATTTTAGGGGCGGTGGATTGATTTTCAGAGAAATTGAGAGAATTGAAAGAAAAGAATATGAAAATAATAGATATTATAATAATGCTTTTTATGGGTTGATTAAGGAAGGCTTCGATTTGAGCGAAGCCTTCCTTTTGTTTGAGATATAAATATTGAATTTCACTTTTCATTTTTAACTAATTTAATCGGTTCGAGCGTGCAATCATGCTTAATCACATCCCGTGACATACCCTTAAAATCATGTTCAGCATCAATGTTTGCGAAACTCTGATTTTTGTTATTTTTAAGGCAAATTTTCTTATCAGATAATGTATTTCCCTGTGAATCAAGGGTTTGTGGGTCAATTATTCCATCGTAAATAATATGCGGAACATCTTTCCCAAACTTCAATTTAAACCGAAACATCAAGCCCATTCTGCCTTTTCCAGTCGGGCGAATGTTCTCCCGCTGATACTCATTATCGTAAATACTGATGGCGTTTGGGTAAGGGTAATAAAGCGTATCAGTATTCGGTTTCTCCGTCATAAAATAACTGATAATTCCTGTACCGATACTCTTATTGTTGATGATTCTGTTCTGAAATATTTCTACATTATTGGCGGCTAACAAAAGAATTCCCGTACCATCTGGTACACTCGCCACGATGTTTCCTTTTGGAGCAAAATTAGGGAAATTATTATTGTGGATATGGTTATTGAAAACCTTACAAAATCCGCCTTTTTTCTGAATTAAATCGGGTAAATCAAAGATTAGAATTCCGCCCGTATTCTCATACGCCTCACAATCGTGTACACTCGCATACAAGGAATTTTCAATCTCAATTCCCGCCACATTATGATAGGCTTTTGAGTTTTTTACTTCAATATTTTTTGATTGTCCTACGTAAATCCCTGCATCTGAAGCTCCAATGGCAACACAATTATCAATCATAACTTCCTGACATTGAACGGGATATAAACCGTAGCCACCATTTTTCTCCGAAGGCAAACCCGTCCATTCCACTTTTACGTTTCTGAAAGTAATGCCTTTCACATTCATCGTTTTTATTAAATCTCCCTTTGAATCTTGGAGGGTCATATTTTCAATCGTAATATTTTCTCCGTTAGAAACTCTAAGACCTTCTGCCCCTTCGGTTTGCCCTTTAAAATTCAGAATGGTCTTGTCCATCCCTTTGCCTCGGATGATGATATTTTTCTTATCTTCCATCGAAAGACTGCTTGTGAACGTGAAGATTCCTTCATCTAAGTCAATGGTCGAACCATTTTCAGCCATGATTAATTGCGTTTGAATTTTCTTTTGAATATTTTGTTGTGAAAAGCCCATTTGTAGGCTAAATATCAATATGGCGAAAGTGAATATTTCTTTCATGAGTTTGTTGTTTTACGGTACATAAATTTACTCAAATTCTCCACAAAACAAAAATTCCCACGAGTGTCAAATACACTTGTGGGAATTTTATTGTTAAGAAACAGTTTTTGCTTACTTTCCTGATTTCTTTCTTGTTGTTGCTTTTGCAGGTGCTGGCGTAGCTGGTGCAGATTTGATAACTGCGGTTGCTGGTGCTACTGGTGCCGCTGATTCTACCGATTTCTCCGTTCCTTTTGGATTAACTTCTCCTTTAATTGACAACACAATTTGCGGCGTTTCTGAATTACTGATAACAGTTACCGTTTTGGAGAAGTTGCCTGGACGACCTTGCGAGTTGAAAGAAGCCGTAACTTTTCCAGTTTTACCTGGCATAACGGGCTCTTTTGACCAATCTGGCGTTGTACAACCACATGATGCTTGTGCATTTGAGATTACTACGGGAGCAGTTCCTGTGTTTGTGAATTCAAAAGTATGCGTTGCTTGAACGCCATCTTCAATTTTACCAAAGTCATGAGATTCACTTTTGAATTTGATAACTCCTTGTGCGTTTGCAAACGTTGCTACGAACAAAAATGCGAATACAAAAAATAATTTTTTCATTGTTAATGTTGTTTTGTTGTTTATTATACCTTTTTTTAGTGAATAATTAATAGTAAATAATTAACAGTTGCTAACGCTTCACTACAAACAGAACACTTTTGAAACTTAAAAATTGTTTGGAATTAATTTATTTTGAGAAAATTTATCTAATAAAAAATCAGTTTATTCTTGTATAATATTCTGAAAATTCATTGCTTAATACTTATATCTCAAAGCTATTCTCAATTTTACCAAACAAAAGTAAATGCTTTGAAAAGGTTTGCAAAATCTTTGCCAATCTTTAACAAATCATTAACAATGAGGGTTATTGGTTCGTTCCACTTGTATTGTTTGTTGTACTAATTAATTTTTTGTATTTTTGAGGGAGTTTTTGTTATTAGTTATCAGTTAATTATTTTTAGTTTCGCCCTCAAATAATTTAGGAATAAGTTTAGTTTTAACCCAATAACTGATTATTAATTACCAATAACTCACAAAGCAACACGCTCCATTATAACCCATTAAATCCATCCCCTGCCTTGGAAAACGACCTACTTACAGACACAATTACTTTTACCAAAGAATCCGTTTTGGTTGATTATCAGCTCGCTCGTATGAGTCGGGAATGTAGTCTGTTGGTCAGGAAGGAGGTTTTTGCGGGACGAGCCAAGTTTGGAATTTATGGAGATGGCAAGGAAATCTGCCAAATTGCCCTCGCTCGTGCCATGCAAGCGGGCGATTTCATTTCGGGATATTACCGTGACCAAACCATCGTAGCGGCAGTGGGAGATTTGACTTGGACACAATATTTTTCCCAATTATACGGACATCCTGACATCGAATTCGACCCTCACACGGGCGGGCGGACGATGAATAATCACCATGCAACTCGCTGGTTAGATTCGGAAGGAAAATGGCTTGACCAAACAAAATTGTACAATTCTATGGCGGGTGTTTCTTCAACAGCAGGGCAAATGCCTCGGGCGGTTGGAGCGGCTTATGCTTCTAAATTATATCGTCAACTGCCTGATTTACAGAATGTTTCAAATAAATTTACTCGTGGCGGCAATGAAGTTTGCTTCTCAACCATTGGCGATGCCTCAACGTCTGAAGGAATGTTTTTGGAATGTGTGAATGCCGCAGGTGTTTTGCAAATTCCTTTGGTGATGTCCGTTTGGGATGATGGCTACGGAATTTCTGTTCCTTCCGAATTTCAAACCACAAAATCTTCCATTTCAAAGGCTTTGGCAGGTTTTCAACGCAATGAAGACGGCGAAGGTTTGGAAATTTTTGCCGTAAAAGCATGGGATTATGTTGGACTAATGGAAGCGTATCAAAAAGCCGCTACCTTAGCCCGTGATTTTCATATCCCATCGTTGGTTCACGTTGAGGAAGTTACGCAACAACAAGGACATTCGGCATCTGGCTCGCATGAGCGTTATAAGTCGGGCAAGCGATTACAATTTGAGATAGATTTTGATTGTAATACTAAATTCCGTGAGTGGATTTTTTCAGAAGGATTTGCCACAGAAGAAGAATTGCAAATCATTGACAATGAATGCATTAAAGCCGCCCGTGTTGCCCAAAAAGAAGCGTGGAAAGCTTACATGGATTCTGTAAAACCTGAGCGTGAAGATGCTCTTTCGTTATTATATCAGGCGGCTTCGGAAAGCAAAAGTGGCGTTGAAATTAAAGCCATTGCCGAGGATTTACGCAAGGCAATTAACCCAATTCACCATGAAAATGTTGTGGCGGTTAGAAAGGTTTTACGTGCTTTACGTTTTGAAGAATCCTCCACAAAACAAGGTTTGAAAGAATGGTTAGCAAAAGCTGCGGAAGGAAATTTTAAGCGATTTGACTCATTTCAGTACAGTATTTCGGATGAATCGCCTTTGAAGGTTTCAGCAATACTTCCTCAATACGATGGCAATTCACCAAGTGTGGATGGGCGGGAGATTTTGAATAAAAACTTTGATCATTTACTCTCGACTGACCCAAGAATTTTTATTTTGGGAGAGGATGTCGGAAAAATCGGTGACGTAAATCAAACTCTCGCAGGACTTCAAGAAAAGCATGGAGATTTACGAATTACTGATACGGGAATCCGTGAAATGACCATCGTGGGACAAGGCATCGGAGCGGCAATGCGTGGGCTTCGCCCCATCATCGAAATTCAATATTTAGATTATATTCTTTATCCATTTGCGACCCTTTCGGACGATTTGGCTTGTCTGTATTATCGCACCGCCGGCGGACAAAAAGCTCCTTTGATTATTCGTACTCGTGGGCATCGTTTGGAAGGAATATGGCATTCAGGTTCTCCAATGGCAGTTTTATTGGGCGGACTCAGAGGTGTACATCTGTGCGTACCCCGCAATATGACTCAGGCAGCGGGGATGTACAACACCCTTCTAAACTCAGACGACCCCGCAATTGTGGTGGAGTGCTTGAATGGTTATCGTTTGAAGGAAAAAATGCCAAATAACCTTCACGAAATGCGAGTACCTTTGGGCATTCCAGAGGTGATTCGAGATGGGCGAGACGTAACGATTGTAACCTATGGCTCAATGTGTAGAATCGTGATGGAAGCCGCTCGTCAGTTAGAAGAAATTAATATTTCGGTAGAAGTAATTGACGTTCAAACACTTTTACCTTTTGACATTACGCACCGTATTGTAGAATCTATTAAAAAGACTAATCGGGTGATTTTTGCCGATGAAGATATGCCAGGCGGAGGTTCGGCGTATATGATGCAACACGTGTTGGACGAACAAAATGCCTATCGTTATTTAGATTCAAAGCCTATCTGTTTGGCGGCAGTTCCTCACCGTCCAGCGTATAGTTCAGATGGTGATTATTTCTCAAAACCCAACGCAGAGAATGTTTTTGATGCTGTTTATGCGATGATGGGTGAATTTAATCCTGTGGCTTTTCCGAAGATTTATTAGTAGGTTTATGCGTTTTTACAGGAGTCGTCCTTTCAAAGGACGACTCCTGTTTTTACGACAAAATTTCTCCCCTCCCCTTGCCAAAACCAATAAATCCCTTTTCTTTGTGATTTAATAAAACTCCACAATTAAAATGAAATTACTCTACGCAATTATTCCCTTTTGTTTATTAATTAGCTACACCCCATTTTCGCAAAGTATTTCTTCAAATGCTCCTTTGTGTGGCAATGCTAATTATCGGAAGTTAAAAATATTTGTGGAACGGGTACCGTTTCTGGAACGGCAAAATTGAGATAATTATCCTTTTGGCGGAGGAACAAAAGGAACTAAACGTGTAGGTTTTCCCCATTCCAGGTTCAGAGATTTGTCACTGGAAAATTGAAACGCCACAACTGCCTCGGTATTGATGTATGATGTCTTGAGCGTAACGCAATTCGTAAGCCAACCACCACTCGCACACAAACCCACGCAGGCACAATTGACCTCACAAATGTGAAGGCAGGAACGTACTTTTGAAACTCCAAGCGGGAGAAAAAGTGTGGTTCGGAAGGTGGTGAAGTTTTAATTACTGGTAGCCGACAACATGACCGTTCATCACAAAATAAACTCCATTCTGAACCGCAAATCTCAGAATGGAGTTTTGGTTTAATAGCACAACTAACACGTCATCGTTTAATGAACAAAATAATCATCATTCCCATTATCACCATCGTCTTTTTATTGATAGATTGGTACGTTTTTCAAGCGGTAAAAGTTTCAACACAAAACCTTTCCCAAAACGCTCAAAATATCACAAAATATATCTTCTGGGGTGTTACTGCCTTCACACTTACGGGTATGTGGGTGTATAATTTCACAGATCCAGATTTATTAGGCAAAAACCTTCGAACAATCATTATGGTAGGGGTTTTTATCAATTATATCTCAAAAATATTTGTGGTTTTGTTTCTGTTAATTGATGATTTAGGAAGATTGATAAGATGGATTACGTCAAAATTTACTGGACATACTGTTACGTCCAATTCCCCCATCGGGGGTCAGGGGGCTATCACTCGTTCTGATTTTTTGATGAAAACTGCCGTAATTGCTGGGGCGGTTCCAGCACTTGCTTTGACTTGGGGAATCATCTCTGGGGCTCATGATTACAGAATCCGAAGAGTCAAATTAGCCTTAAAAAACCTGCCAAAGCAATTTGAAGGTATGACAATTGCCCAGATTTCAGACATTCATACTGGCTCATTTTTTAACCGTGTGGCAGTGAAAGGTGGTGTGGAAATGTTGATGAAAGAGAAACCTGATATGGTCTTTTTTACGGGTGATTTAGTAAATAATTTAGCAACCGAAGTAAACGAGTACGTTGATATTTTCAATAAAATAAAAGCTCCATTGGGCGTTTTCAGTACGCTCGGAAACCACGATTATTCTGATTATGTCAATTGGGAAGGTAATATGAAAGGCAAACAACAAAACTTAAAAGATGTAATTCACGCTCACAAGGTTTTGGGTTACGATTTATTGATGGATGAAAACCGGTTTATTGAGCAAGGCGGAGAGAAATTAGCAATTATTGGCGTACAAAATATCAGCGGACAAAATCGTTTTCGTTCTTACGGAAACCTCAATAAAGCCTATCAAGGTACGGAAGAAGCACCCGTGAAATTGCTCCTTTCGCACGACCCAACGCATTGGGATAGGGAAGTGAATACGAAATATAAAGACATCGACGTAATGTTTTCGGGACATACCCACGGAACACAATTTGGCATAAATGTGGGCGGTAAAACATGGTCTCCTGCACAATACGCCTACAAACAATGGGGAGGATTATACGAAGAAGGCGACCAAAAACTCTACATAAATCGGGGTTATGGCTACATTGGCTACCCTGGCAGAGTGGGAATGCCCCCTGAAATAACGGTGTTTGAATTGACGAGAGGATAGGAAACGAATTAGACCACGAATTGGACAGATTTACACGGGACGCATAGTTGGATTTTTTTAATTTAATCCGACTATGCGTCCCGTGTAAATCTGTTTCATCCGTGGTCTATTTTCGGCTTGTCACAATGGTATAAATCATCGAAAGAGGATTTGTAGGTATGTTCTTAACATTTCTGTTTTTGACATGGAATATTTTAGTAAATTTAAGGAATAATTATATTTTGGTTTTTAAATAACCGTAATCCATTATTCTTATGCTCAAAACTGCATTTTTACTCAAAATTTTATTAATCTGTTTTGTATTTAACTGTTCATTTGCTCAAGTAAAAAACAAACCGCTTGTGGTATTCGTCACGGGCGACCATGAATACGGGGGCGAAGAAACGCTACCTTTAATTGCCGCAGAATTAGAAAAAAATTATGGTTTAAGTACCAAAGTTTTAAAGGCATCTCCCAATCAAAATGCCGAAAAGAATATCCCAGGCTTAGAAATCTTGGCACAAGCCGATTTAGCAATTTTCTTCTTGCGTTGGCGACAATTACCTCCCGAACAACTGGAATTCATTGATAGATATCTAAAATCGGGTAAGCCTGTCATGGGTTTCCGAACTTCTACGCACGCTTTCAATTTTCCGAAAGGACACGAATCTGAAAAGTGGAATGCCTTTGGTGAATTTGCCCTTAATGCTCCTCCTGGTTGGGGGAAAGCGGGTCACACGCATTACGGACACAAAAGTACCACCGATGTTTCCGTGATTGAAACCGCCAAAAAGCATCCCATCCTTAAAGGGATTAATCCCAATTTTCATGCAAGTTCATGGCTTTATCGTGTCCTGCCCGACTATCCAACCAAGGGTTCTGAATGGTTATTGATGGGGAAATCGGTTAATCCTGATAAAGAAGCCACAGAAAATCCGGTGGCTTGGACGGGGAAAAATTCGTTCGGAGCAAAGATATTTACCACCACTTTGGGACATCCAGAAGACTTTCAAGTGCCAGATTTTCAGCACCTCATCATCAACGCAATCCATTGGGAATTAGGCAAAAAAGTCCCCAATAAATGGAAAGGAAAAATAAACATTAAAGTACCATATCGAGGAATCGTGAATTAGAAAAGTTATGGCACGCAGATTAGAAAATCTGCGTTGCCGAAGCATCAAGGCGGACAGCGAGTCTCATCTGCATTCCATTAAAACCCACATTCCGAATCAAACTCACAAACTTATGAAATTACCAAGCAGATTACTTCTTCTTTTGGCATTGCCAATTATGATAATTACTGCCTTTCAACTGATTCAGTTTAAGGTTTTACCGATTAAACAAGGAACTCATATCGCCATGATTGGTGGTAATTTAGGTTCAAGAATGATGAATTATGGTCATTTTGAAACTGAAATGTACCTTCGTTATTCTAAAAATAATCTATTTATTCGTAATATGTGCGATGGCGGAGACACGCCAGGATTTCGTCCTCATTCAAGCAAAAATTTACCCTGGGCATTCCCTGGGGCAGAAAAATTTCAGAATGAATACGCCAATTATTCCAACAGCGAAGGCACTTTTGAAGCCCCTGACCAATGGCTTACAAGACTTAAATCTGATGTGATAATTGCCTTTTTTGGGTATAGCGAATCCTTCCAAGGATTGGCTGGATTGGCAAATTATAAGGCTGAATTAGAGGCTTTTATCAAACATACAAAAGCTCAAAAATATAACGGAAATAATCCTCCACAATTGGCAATCGTATCGCCCATTGCCTTTGAGGATTTATCGGGAAAATATGATTTACCGAATGGAAAAAAGGAAAACGAAAACCTTTTACTCTACACAAACGCCATGCGGGAAGTTGCCCAACGGAACGACGTTTTGTTCGTGGATGCCTTCACTCCTTCAAAACAATGGTATGCTTCCACCACAGAATCCCTCACGATTGATGGTTCACAATTGAATGAAGCAGGGTATGAAAAGCTGGCTGTATTGCTCTCTGACGTGGTTTTTGGCAAAAAATCGTACCAAGAAAATAACAGAACGCTTGTCCATGAGGCAGTGATGGAAAAAAATTGGATGTGGCATAATGATTATAAAATTCCGAACGGTGTACACGTGTATGGTCGTCGGTTTGCCCCTTTTGGACCTGATAATTACCCCGCTGAACTCCAAAAAATTCGTGAAATGACCGCCATTCGAGATACTGCCATTTGGTTAGCTCAAAGGGACAAAAAATGGATGTGGCAACGGCGGATAAAAGAACCAAGATTTTGCCACCCGTAATCACCAATTTTAATCCCGCCCAAAATGGCAGTTTATCTTATCTTTATGGACAGGATGCCCTCGATAAATTCAAATTGCCCCCAGGTTATAAAATTGAACTTTTTGCTTCGGAAGCAGAATTTCCAGACCTTTCAAAACCAGTACAAATGTCTTTCGACAATAAAGGACGACTTTGGGTTGCTGTCATGCCGAGTTATCCACATTATAAGCCTGGTAATGCCAAACCAAACGATAAAATTTTAATTTTGGAAGATACTAATAATGATGGAAAAGCAGATAGACAAACGGTTTTTGTGGACGGTTTGCACTTACCATTGGGCTTTGAAATCACTCCTGAGGGCGTTTACGTTTCGCAAGGGACAAACTTGAAATTATATACCGATACGAATGGGGACGATAAAGCCGATAAAAATGAAATCATTTTAAGTGGGTATGACGACCACGATACACACCACAATAGTCATGCTTTTTGTGCCGACCCATCAGGGGCAATTTATTCGGGTGAAGGCGTATTTTTACATACCAATATTGAAACTTCTTATGGAACAATGCGAGCGACAAATGGCGGTTTTTACAGGTACAGTCCACAATTGAAAAAGCTGGAACGCACCGCTCAATTATCCATTCCAAACCCTTGGGGCATTGCTTTTGACCATTGGGGACAACCATTCTTTGCTGAAACATCAAGTCCCGATGTGCGTTGGATGATGCCTGGAACCGTGTTGCCAAGATACGGTGAAACCACTCATAAAAGCGTTCAACTCATTCAAAAAGATCAGATGGTGCGTCCAACTTCTGGCTTGGAATTTCTTTGGAGCCGTCATTTTCCTGATGAAGTGCAGGGTGATATGCTCATTAATAATACCATCGGATTTTTGGGAACAAAACAGCACGCCGTCATGGATGATGGAACGGGTTATAAAACCAAATTTCGTCAAGATTTGTTGGTAAGCGAAGACCGAAATTTCCGTCCCGTGGATATGGAAATTGCTCCCGATGGCTCACTCTACATCGTGGATTGGCACAATATTCTGATTGGTCATATGCAACACAACGCCCGTGACCCCTTGCGTGACCACGTTCACGGACGAGTGTATCGGGTAACATATCCAGCCAGACCGTTGGTAACGCCCGCTAAAATTGATGGAGCAAGCATTGAAACACTTTTAGATAATTTAAAACTTCCCGAATATCGTAGTCGTTACCGTACTCGTCGGGAATTAAGAGGTAGAAACGCAACGGAAGTATTACCAAAAATTACGAAATGGGTATCGAATTTAGATAAAAATGACCCACAATATGAACACCATGTTTTAGAGGCTCTGTGGGTAACTTGGGGACTAAACAGAGTTGATCAAAATCTACTACGTCAGATGCTCAAAGCCAAAGATTATCACGCCAGAGCCGCTGCGGTGGAGGTTTTGCGTTTCACAGGACACCAAGTTAAAGACCAATCAACCTTATTAACGCAAGCCGTAAAGGATGAAAACAGCCGAGTTCGTTTGGATGCCATCGTGGCTTCTTCGTGGATTGGGAAGGAAAAAGGTTTGCCCATTTTGACAGAAGTGAAGAAATTGCCAATGGACGATTGGATGGTTCACGCCCACGAAACTGCGGTTGCTCATATCAGTGGCAAATCAGTTAAAAAGCAAAAAGAAGAAGCCATTGTATCCGTACTGAAAGGTCAGGAACTTGAACTTTATAAAATGGGCAAAACAATTTATGCCAAAGAAGGCTATTGCATGACCTGCCATCAAGGCGACGGTGGCGGACTTTCAGCATCGGGTTTTCCACCCATTGTGGGCAGTCCGTGGATATTGGGCAATGAAGAAAGATTAATCAAGATAATTTTGAAAGGACTCCTCGGCCCCATTGAAGTGAACGGTAAACAATATGCTGGGCAAGTGCCAATGACTCCATTCGGTGGATTGTTGAAAGACAAAGAAGTAGCCGCAGTGCTGACCTACGTAAGAAATTCATTCGGCAACAAAGCTTCCGCCATTACTCCCGAAAAAGTGAAGGCAGTTAGAGCCGCCACCATCAACCAAAAGGACATTTATACTTCGGAGAAATTGTTGATGGAGCATCCTTTTGAGAAGTGATGGTTTGGGTTGTTGTTGGAATGCCGTTGTCTGTGTCCTCACATGCGACTCGTAGATTTAGGCTTGAACAGTTTCGTTCAAGCCTTTTTTGTTTCACATGATTTCATTATTTTTGATAAAAATACGAGTCTAAATGGAAAAAGTAGAAATCAAAATATTTTAAGTAAAATGTGGTGATTGCATAAGCATTGTATATCAAAATGAAGATATAATCCATAGTATTATTATTGATTCTGGTTATGCACAGACCTATCACAGAACACTAAAAAACGAGATAAAACGCTTAAACAAAATTGACTTATTCATCATTACACATACAGATGATGATCATATCGGAGGTAAGAAATCTTTTATTTCGGAATTACCAGTAAAACATTTTTTATATAATTTTTCTCCAATTGATATTAATGTTAGAGCTTAGTTTGGATTTTTCCGAAGGCACGCAAAAGACTACGAAAAGCAACTGGGCGACACTCCGCAAATTCTGCCGAGGCAGGGCTATTACTAACCAATTGCCAAATAATCTTAAATAGAAATTGAACTTTACCAAATATAATTTTTAAACATCTTCTTAATGTCAGAAAAAATACCTAATTTTTAAGCGTTATTTACGTGAAGGAAAATTTCTTATTACAAACAAGACACAAATTTAATATTGAAAATGCCTTCTCTTGGTGTCCTTGAATCTTAGTGGCTAAAATGATAACTTAAAACAAACGAATCAACCATGAAAAATCTTCTCTTTTGCCTTATTTTTATTTCGTTTATAACCCAAGCAAAACCCGTCCGTGTTGGTATTGCGGGTATGACTCACGCACACGTAGGTCAAGTTTTTGGGTCAATCGGTAAGCAACAAGACGTTGAAATTGTGGGTTTTGCTGAACCTAATAAAATCTTAGCTATGCGGTTATTGAAAGAACATAATCTGCCCGAATCGCTTTGGTTTGCTACGTTAGAAGAACTTATCGCCAAGACAAAACCAGAAGCAGTTTGTGCTTTTAATTCGATTTTTGAGCATTTAGAAGTCGTGAAAACCTGTGCTTCAAAAGGTATTCATGTGATGGTTGAAAAACCCTTAGCCGTCAATAATGACCATTTGAATCAAATGAGAGCATTAGTTAAGCAATATAACATTCAATTATTAACCAATTTTGAAACCACTTGGTATCCCTCACACGCAAAGGCTTGGGAGATGGTGAAAACCGAGAAAAGTTTAGGTACAATTCGCAAAGTGGTTATTATGGACGGACACCGTGGACCGATTGAAATTGGCTGTAAACCAGAATTCACGGATTGGCTGACCGACCCAATTCAAAATGGGGGAGGGGCTTTGGTTGATTTTGGGTGTTATGGTGCCGATATTATGACTTGGCTCATGGACGGACAAAAACCGATTTCTGTCACTGCCGTTACCCAACAATTGAAACCAGAAATCTATCCGAAAGTGGATGATGAAGCCAGTATTATTCTGACATATCCAACTTGCCAAGCCATCATTCAAGCCTCTTGGAATTGGACTTTCGATAGAAAAGATACGGAAATTTACGGAACGAAAGCCATTATCGTTGCCAATTCTAGCAATAAAATGAAGCACATTATTGGCGATAGATTTGGCAAAGAAACGTTCATTGATTTATCTCCTCTTCCACACGAACGTTCTAATGTTTTTGCGTATTTGGCGGCAGTAGTTAATGGTAAAATCAATCCCGAAAAAGACCTTTCTTCACTACCTGTAAATGAGGTGGTGGTGGAAATTTTATTGGCAGCCAAAGAATCTGCCAAAAGTGGGAAGACGGTTTATTTGAAGTAGTAATGAGTTTAGTGTAAAGTCTCAGAAAATGGTGTAGGGAGTGAACAGCATTCGTCCACAATGTTATTTTATGGGACGAATACTTTTCGTCCCTACCGTAAAAATCCTGCAACTTTGCATGAATAATAAGACAAAATCCTGTAATTTTACACCCCAAAATCACCGATTAATCTCATGCAAAAATTCCTGCCATTATTCCCACTAAACTTAGTCGCTTTCCCCTTGGAAGACCTCAATCTGCACATCTTTGAACAACGTTACCGTGATTTAATTAATGAGTGTTTGGACGAAGGGAAAACTTTTGGCGTTCCCGTTTTTTTAGACGGAAGAATGCCAGGATTTGGGACGGAAGTAAAGATTACAAAATTATCTAAAACATATGAGGACGGTCGCATGGATGTGAGTACACAAGGCATCAGAGCGTTCAGAATATTAGATTTTCAGAATCCTGTGGAGATGAAATTGTATGCGGGCGGAGTAGTGGAATTACTACCCGAACCAGAAATTAGTCCGTCCGTCATGATTGGATTAACCCAAAGAGTGGCATCACTTTATGACTATTTACAGGAAGAAAGTACCTTCGACCCCAATAAACCGCAACCTTATTCTTTTCAAATTGCTCATAAAATCGGTTTGTCGCAAGAACAAGAATATAACCTTTTGAAAATGCCAACCGAAGCCGAACGCCAAGGTTTTTTGATTCAACATTTAGAGCGAATTATTCCAATCCTGCACGAAGTTGAAAACACAAAAGAACGAATAAAGCTGAATGGACACTTCAAAAATCTTGACCCTTTGAGTTTTTAAGCACTCACGGGATGAATAAATTTATAAATCACCGATTTTGACAAAACTCAAATTCCTCTTTCAGATATTTATGATTCAATTGACCTCTTAGATTTTGAAAATTTTAAGGTAAAAATCGGTAACGAAACAAAAGCAATGAATATTGAAGGAAAGGAGGTATTAATGGGAAGTCGGTAGGTGATTTGGTTAAAAACTATTTGGATATTTTGTCTAAGTGACCCTATTCAAGCGACCCAGACTGAGTCACACAGACGGGATTGCCAAGACAAGGTTGTTCAGATGGTTTAATCACCCCAAAACTTCCAAAGCCACCCGTTCCCCAGACCGCACTGCCCCGTCAATGTAGCCATTCCAAAAACGGTTTTCCTATAAAAATCAAATGGCAAGGTAAGCCTGGATTACTTTTGTAGTTCTAACATAAAAAAGAACACAAATGCTACCTTGCCAAGAA
>JAYVRF010000152.1:0-20923 GCA_043756925.1 Arcicella sp.
TTTATTGATGCGGATGGTGCCAATATTAATGACGATCATACAGCGGTGAACGAAACTGCCAAAATACAAATGATTGATATTATTCACCTAATTCCAAACAGTGCATCATCTTTCGGGGCTTACCATCACACGCACAAAGATAACATGAGCATCATTGACAAAAATACGCTCAAAGCGGTTGGACAAACAGTTTTATCGGTTTTATATCAGGAATAATTTCAGATTAATGATTTATAACCTGATAGCCGTTTCTGACTATCAGGTTTTTTCTTGTATTTTTGCATCAACAACAACCAACCTTTCACAAATGGAACAAACTGAACAATTACAATTCGTACACCTTAACGATCTTCATGTGGCTTTGGGAGCAAAAATGGTACCTTTTGCGGGTTATTCGATGCCCGTTCTGTATACAAATCTTATCCAAGAACATTTAGCAGTTCGTAATTCAGTGGGTGTTTTCGATGTCTCTCACATGGGTGAATTTGTGATTAAAGGTGAGCGTGCTACGGAATTTTTGCAGTATGTGACTTCAAACGATGTTTCGGCTTTGGTGGATGGAAAAGTGCAATATTCGTGTTTGCCAAATGATAAAGGCGGTATTGTGGATGACCTCTTGGTTTATAAGTGCAACGATAATGAATATTTCTTGGTCGTGAATGCTTCTAATATTGAAAAAGATTGGAATTGGATAACTTCGCAAAACTCATTTGGCGTAGAAATGAAGGATATCAGCGAAGGCATGAGTCTCTTTGCCGTTCAAGGTCCAAATGGCGTTGCAACGATGCAAAAGCTGACTGATTTAGATTTAATTTCCATGGAATATTATACTTTCAAAGTTGGGAAAGTGGCAGGATTTGATAATATTTTAATTTCAACAACGGGTTACACAGGTGCAGGCGGTATGGAAGTTTACGTACCAAATGAACACGCCGAAGCATTATGGAAAGCCATTTTTGAAGCAGGAGCAGCGTTTAATATTATGCCCGTTGGTTTGGGTGCAAGAGATACATTAAGAACTGAAATGGGTTATTGTCTTTACGGACACGATATTGACGATTCTACCTCACCCATTGAAGCGGGCTTAGGTTGGATTACGAAGTTCAATAAAGAGTTTATTTGTTCTGATTTACACAAAAAAATCAAAGAAAATGGTGTTACCAAGAAATTAGTTGGCTTTGAGATGATTGACCGAGGTATTCCACGGCAACACTACGAAATCATGGATGCCGCTGGAAATATCATTGGTGAAGTAACCTCTGGAACGCAATCGCCATCAATGAACAAAGGCATCGGAATGGGTTATGTGGCAACGGAATACGCTAAAAATGGCTCTGAAATTTATATCAATATTCGCAATAAATATTTGAAGGCAGTTGTAACAAAAATGCCTTTTTTGAAGTAAAAATGAAAAAAATAGACGTTTGCTTAACCCCTGAATTACTCCATCTGCACGACATCGAAAACTCAATCGTAGTAGTTGTGGATATTTTTAGAGCCACTTCTTGCATGACAACCGCCTTCGCTTACGGAGTGGAGGCAATTATTCCCGTTGCCACGCTTGATGAGTGCGTTTCTTATCAACGTCAAGGCTATTTATCTTCCGCAGAAAGAGATGGCAAAACGCCCGAAGGCTTCGATTTTGATAATTCTCCATTTAGTTATATGACTGAAAAAGTGCAGGGTTCAACAATTTGCGTAACCACGACCAATGGAACTTTGGCAATCACAAAATCAAAAAATGCGGTGAAAGTGATGATTGGCTCGTTCTTGAATTTAGGAACTTTGGCAACCTATCTGCGTGACCAACAATACGATATAACGGTGCTTTGTGCAGGATGGAAAGGAAAGCCAAATTTGGAAGATACGCTTTTTGCAGGAGCATTAGTTGAACGTTTGCAAGATGAATTTATGGCGGAGGAAGATGCTGCTTTGATGGCACAGCGATTATACAATTTGGGGAAGGAAGACTTGCTTTCATTTGTAGCCACATCATCGCACGTGAAAAGACTCCAACGCCTTGGCATTCAGAAAGATATAGCCTATTGCTTGCAACACGATTTGTATGATGTATTGCCTGTTTTGAGGGGAAATTCTTTGGTAAAGATGTAATTTTTTAAAATAAATAGGTCAGAATTAATGATAGTAATTGACATTTTAATTCTGACTTATTTACTACCACCCCAACTCTCTCAATATCTCCTCCGTATCTTCCCCCAAAATTGGCGCTGCCCAAGATGGTTTTGCTTTAGTTTCTGAGAATTTTAAAGGTACGCCAATGGACTTTAATTTTCCCGCCGTTGGGTGTTCGGTTTCAATAATCATTTGTCGGGCTTGTAGGTGTGGGTCGTTTTCTAAATCTTCCAATCCATGAACGGGACTAATCAAAAGGTCATTTTCAAAACCAAATTTTACCCATTCTGATTGATTTTTTTCTAAAAAAAATTCCCCAATCAAGTTTTTGAAACTCAATAACTGTTCTGTATTTTGAGGAACCATAAACATTTTCCAATCGGGTTTGTGGGTCAAATCACAAAATTTACTCCAAAATTTGGGTTCCAAGGTTCCCAAAGCAATGTGTTTTTTATCTTGACATTCATAAATACCATAGTTTGGCATTCCTCCCGAAAGCGGTAAAGTTCCTCTGTTTTGTGGATGATTAGTAGCTGAATAAATAGCGTAAGATACTGATAATAAAGGTATTACAGCATCGGTCATAGAAACATCTACGTGTTGTCCTACGCCCGTTTGTGTACGAGAATGAAGAGCGGAAAGCGTTGCAATTACGCTCATGTACGAACCTCCTGCAATATCCGCTAATTGCACGCCTGGCATGGTTGGAGGAGCATCTATTTCACCCGTAATCCCTAAAACTCCTGCGTAGGCAATGTAATTCAAATCGTGTCCTGCCAAATGGGCATAAGGTCCCGTTTGTCCATAACCCGTTACAGAAACGTAGATTATTTTGGGATTTACCTTTTTTGCTTCCTCGTAACCCAAACCAATTTTATCCAAATAATTTGGTCTGAATTGCTCAACAATTACATCGGCAGTTTTTACTAATTCAAAGAAAATCTTGCGTCCTTCTTCCGTTTTATAATCCAAAAACATACTCTTTTTTGAACGATTATATGCCAAATAGTTAATTGATTCTCCTCCTACAAAGGGCGGAAAAACTCGTACATAATCTGGAGCGTTTGGGTCTTCAATTTTAATAACTTCCGCCCCCATATCCGCCATGAGCATTGTCCCCAAAGGTCCTGGCAATAAGCGAGTTAAGTCTAAGATACGGATTCCTTGCAGTGGACCAGTTTGTGGTTTTCGAGACATATTAGAACGCTATCGGCAATCGGCTTTTAGCTTTAAAAAATGGTGCGTTCAATTTAACGGACATCAAATAACGAAAGTCGAGTAATAAATATATTTCTCAATAAAATCCAAAAGTATAACTGCCCCAAAAGCTCTGATAATCAGCTTTTTGGTTGTCCGTAATCGGAATCATTTTCACGGTGCTAATCATCCAACGACCTGTTTTTGTAATTGGGATTATTACTTCTCCTTCTTTATTACTACGCAATTTTTCAACGGTAGTTTTACCATTTTCAAAATGCCAAGCCAACACCAATGCGTTTGTAACTACTTGACTATCAAACAATACTTTAAAAGGAATCATCTTTTTATCTTTTACCGAATAAGGATTATCCAATGCAATTACTTCCAAACGCATACCCGTATTTTGTTTGAAAGTTTCATCCAGAACATCCCCAACTTGAAACAACGTTTTCACACAACGTTGATAAAACTCACGCCCATCTTTGTTTTCCTTGCCTTGCTTTTTTCTTAGTTTAATGATATTTTCTAAACCTTCCCCTTTCAAATAATCATTAAACTTTGCTGCCTTCAACTCAATGAATTTGTTGGTATTATTGAACGCCACTAAGTGATTTCCTTCCGAAGAGAAAGCGGCTTCAATTTTCACAGAATCTTTGGTGGAAAGTTTACTCATAAAATCTTCTTCCATTCCATTTCCATAGTGAGTTAATTTTGCAACGGTAAATTTAGAAGCATCTACCTTAGAACCCGTGTAATTTTCTCCTACAAAAACATCAATATTTGTTTTCTCAGAAGGTTTCAAGAGAAATTTTTGAGGTTGAAGCCAAAACTCATGTGCAAAAGTTAAAGTGCTGATTATGAGCAAAATAACGATTGAGTAAATTATTTTTTTCATGTGTTGGGGTATTTTTTGACTGAATTATTTAGAAATCATTTTAAAATATTACTATACGAATAAACTACAAAAATAGTTTTTACATGATTTGTTTGACCATTAAAGTTAGGCAAAATACTAACATCGAAAAACGAAGCGGAACGCCACCCGAACAAACATTGAAAATCAACAATTCTCCCCATCAACATTACAAACCTCTCCTTCCACCATTTCAACCGCCATTTCCTTAGAAACTTTCTCTAAAATTTCCATAAAAACCTCCGCAGGTTGAGCACCTGAAACAGTATATTTTTGATTAAAGATAAAGAATGGAACACCCGTTACACCCAACTGACGATAATAATTCATTTCCTCTTTTACTTCGTCAGTTGCAATATCCGAATTAATGATTTTCAACGTCTTTTCAGCCGTCCAATCGTATTTCTCCAAGAGTTTTACTAAAATATTTTCTTGCGTAAGGTCTTGTTTATCAACGAAATACGCTTTCATAAACGCCTCTTTTACTTCCGCTTGAATCCCATCTTTCAAAGCTATTGTAAGTATGCGGTGAAGAGTGAAAGTATTAATCGCTTTTGGTATGGATAAAAAATCAAAATTTAAGCCTTCTGTTTGTGCAGCTTGTTCAACTTGGTGAAATTTTGACGTAAAGTTACTTCCAAAACGGTTTTCCATGTAGGTTTGGAAATCAATTCCTTCATTTGGCACAGACGGGTCAAGTTGATATGCCCGATAAGTAATTTCTATATATTTAACTTGCACATTATTAGAAAGTTGCGTATCTTCAATTGCTTTTTCAAGTCTGCGTTTACCGATATAACACCACGGACATACTACATCCGACACCACGTCAATACGAATTACCTTTTCTTTGTTCATTTTGATTTATATTTTAACCTTCGCAACCAAATACGCATTCAAACGTATTGATTGAGGAGAAGGTATTTTTTGAATTTCGATGGAATGATTTTTTGACTATTTGTAAATCCTGTTTTAAGATAACTAATAACAAGTATCATAAATTCCACTAAATTTTTTAATTGTTAAACATTCTGATAGTCAGAGCGTTATGTTTTCACGTCATTAAATATTAGGTGTATTATGAAAAAAGTGTATTTGTTATTTTTTATCGCATCCATTGCACTTACATCGTGCAATCGTAATGGTTTCCAGATAGGAACTGCCTGTCACAGAGAAATTGAAGATGAAGTTTTTAAACCTAATTATGCATCATTTACAACCGTTGAAAAGCAATTTAGCATCGTTGATACAACCTATCAATTTCAAGCCGTGATTGATGAAATTGGAAATCAGATGAAACTTCGGGGTTATCAAGACTCAAAAGACCGTCCAAATTTGATTGTGTTTTACGCCCTTTTTCCAAGTGACGTAAATTTATCGGTACTCCAACGCTCATTTAGGGGCTTGGGTAAGGAAAGTATGAATGAAGAACTCCGTAGAGTAAAACTTAGAAAAGGAACACTACTTTTACAGTTTGTTGAGAATGATACGAACCGTCCAATTTGGATGGGATATGCAGCGGGAATTGCTGCACCAGAAACGCAGAAAATTGACGAAAAAGCCCTCAGAGTGGCAACAAGGCAGATTTTTGATAATTACAAAATATTTGCGAAAGATTATATTGCGGGTAAAACGATTGTAACTTCCCAGGTTTTAGCGAGTAAATAATTTTTAGTTTTTCTACTGAAGGTTTCGTTTTGAACGAAGCCTTCAGTTCTATAAGTAAGCATCTCTTCAACCTACCAATGTTTTGGAAACATCTCCAATAATTCCCCTCTACTTTTCATTTCAAAATCCACAAAATCAAAACCATAAAATAAGCTTGCATTTAGTGGAGTTCTATTCAAAATTTTGGAGGATTATTCGATAACATCTTTAAAAAATCTTTCGTCAAAATTAAATTTTTCGATATTTTTTATTTTAACTTCTTGAAAATCAGGATGTAATGGATTGATGAGATAGTTTATTTCTTGTATTACTACTGCGGAAGGAACGCCAAAAGCAACTGATTGTTCTTGAATCAACCATTGGTCTGTAAATTCTGCCTGACCTGCGGGTTCAAAAATTTTATACCATAAGTCTGATAGCAATTTAGGATCAAACAGAGTTATACTTTTATCGGGTATTTCTAAAGTAACAATAGCGTAATCTTCTTCTGGAAAACCATCGCCCATGTGTATTAATACCTCCACCAAAGCCAAGGAACGATGTGAGGCTGTGTAGAGTAATGATGTACCTCTACGATTCCATCTTGCACCTTTCAAGCCAGCTCCAAAACCAGATAAGTCTCTGGCTCTCTTGTACTTACAAATTCTAAAAACTTCCATGACACCGTTAGGATTAGGCGAGCATGGAGATTTTAAGCAAATAATCCATGCTCAATGTAAATTAACTCACGTTCGATGAGTTCGTAGCCCAGAGGCGTGTCTAACAATTCCACGGGGCGTTTGCCACCCAATGCAGGAATGCGAGACTGCATCCAGCCTTTAAATCTCGTGAGACTCCCGAAAGTTTCCTCGCCCAACTCATACAATTTTGCCAAACGAATTAACCTCGCCGAGGCATCTTTGTCTAATCGTTGGTTGTCTCGGTAGCGTTGAACCGTCCTTTCGGATACATTCAACACCTCTGCCATTTCTTTTGTTGAGAAAGAAATGTGCAGAGCCAAAGCGTCTAAGGCTTGTTTCGGAAGTCCTTCTTTCGCTATCTCAATCAAGTCAAAATCATGTCTGATTGGACGATTAATGACAGTTTGCCCACCCAACAATACAACGAGTGTTCGGATTGGCAGGACTTTGTTTAATGGCATAAATTTAAAATCTCCTTGTCCGTTAAGAAAGACAAAGAAAATGTTTATGTAATTAGATTTAAGTGTCGTAAGTTTAACGACAAATGTCGTAATATCAAAATTATTTCAAGTTTTCTTTCAGCTTTGCAACATTTAGAAATGGTTGTGTGTCATTAGTTTGAATTTAGATTGTAAAACGTTGCACAAGCAAAATCGTCAACTATTTAAGCCATTATTACTTCTGGAACAAACGCTATACATAGACAAACATCTCCCACTCATTGAGGCTTGCCGTCGGGGCGAACGCAAGGCTCAATACGAGATTTATCGGCTTTATTCCAAGTCTATGTATAATATCGCAGTCAGAATTGTGAACCATGATGGAGAAGCAGAAGACGTTTTGCAAGACGCTTTTTTGGATGCTTTTCAGAAAATCCACTACTTCCGACAAACCAGTACATTTGGAGCTTGGTTGAAACAAATCGTGGTGAATCGTGCCTTGAATCAGTTACGGAATCGAAAAGTACAATGGGTTGATATTGAAGAAGGTTATGAAATTTGCGAGGAAGATTCTTACGACGAAGACCGTGTAATTTATGATGTTCAACGAGTCCAACACGCCATCCAACAACTCCCTGATGGTTTCAGAACGGTGATTTGTTTGTATTTGCTCGAAGGTTATGACCACGAAGAAATCGCCGAGGTTTTGGGCATCGCCGAGTCCACCTCACGTACACAATACATACGGGCGAAAAAACGATTATTAGAAATATTAAAGATGGAACGCAGATAGATTATGGCACGCAGATAAGACTTGCTATAGTTAAACAATAAACGAAAATGAGGAATCAAAAAGATAGAAAATTAGAACAAATTATTCAAAACAACCGAGAAGCTTTCGATAATTGCGAAGCTCCTGCTGGTCTTTGGGATAAAATTGATAAATCACTTGGGAAAGAAATTATCCAAAATTCAGAGGCTGATGAAGTGGTTTTTAAATTCAAAAAGTCATCCATTTCAAGGTTTAAATCTTGTGCTATTGCAGCAAGTATTTTATTGGTAATGAGTTATTTATCAGTCTTTTATTTAAACAACAAATCGGATACTATTGAACAAATTATTGCCGAAGTTGCTCCCCAATATGGGGATAAAATGGTGCAATATACCAGTTTAATCGAAAGTAAAAGGGAAGAAATCAAGCAAATTGAAACGCATGACCCCGTGATGTATAAAGAGTTTGCCACTGAGATTGAAAAATTGAATCAAGATTACCAAAACCTTCAAACCGAATTATCCCAAACACCTAATCAAGAGGATTTAGTGAAGGCGATGATTCAGAATTTACAAGTGCAATTAGATATTTTGAACCGTCAATTAAAGATTATTGATAAAGTAAAAGAATATCAAAAAAATCCGATGCAACGTATTTAACCTCATTAATTCTAACAAAACAAAATCATGAAAATAATATATAACATATTGATTACAAGTATTTTATGTATTCCAAATGCTTGGTCGCAGGATAGTTTGCAGCATAAATATTTAAAAATAGAAACAGAGGAAAATGAGTCAATTCATAATCTTATTTTGAAAGGACATTCAAGCGTTGAACATTCAAAGAAAAGAGTTGAGCAATTACAGAATGAATTAAGAGCATCTGCCAAAAATCGTTCTTTTTCGTATCTAATTCCAACACCACCATTGCCGCTATTACCACCAATGCCCCCTACGAATTTTCAGAATTTTGATAGAAACGATAACTCAGAAGATAACCCAATCGAGAAGAAAAAGAACATCACCAAAACATTTACCGTTGATTCAAAAGACCGTTTAAGTATCAGCAATCAACATGGAGATGTGAAAATTGAGCTCTGGGAAAAGAATGAAATTAAGGTGGATATTACCATCACAGGTTATGGCTCAACGGAAGCGAAAGCTCAGGAACTTATTGATAATGTGGAGGTTACGGATAAAAGAGACGGTGATAAAATTTCCTTTAAGACCTTCATAAGCTATGATAATAACAACTTGAATTGGGGAAATAATTGGAGCTGGAACGGTAGGAGAGACGGTGGAAATTCTCCTAAAACAAAAAAAGGTATTGAAGTTAATTATACCGTCTATATGCCTCGCACCAATGCTCTTTCGGTTTCTAATAAATACGGCAAAACGATTATTCCACAATTTGATGCACCACTAAAAGTTACGTCAAATTACGGAAGTTTCACCTCAGACCGCTTAAAAGGAATTAACAAAGATATTTTTGTTCAGTATGGTTCGAGCAACATTAAACAAATGGACGATGGAGATTTAGAAATTTCATATTCAAAACTCAATATTGACAAGGCTGATAATCTCAAATTGAAGAATAACTACGGTTCAGTAACTTTGGACGACATCAATAATTTGGATGGAACATTTCAATATTCAAGTGGAAAAATTGGTAGAATCAATGAAACTGGGAAATTAAATATTAGTTATTCGGATGGTGTACAGCTTTCAGAAATGGCAAAAACTTTGAAAAGTTTGCATATTAATTCTAATTATACCGCTGTCAGATTACCCGTAAATGGTGATTGTAATGCTGATTTTGAAGTAACGACAACTTATGCCAATTTTCGTTATCCTACTGGCAAAGTGACATTTACCGTTAATCCAGATGAAAATGATGATGATGACCGCAAAACGGGAATGGGCTGGCATCCAACCAAAACCTATAAAGGTAAAATTGGTAAAGGTTCTAATACGAAAATTACCATTAAGACAAATTATGCAGGAGTGAAATTTATGGAAAAATAAAACTTATCACTTTACAAACTGTTCCATCAACCGATAAATATGGTTATATTCATCCTTTGGAAACATATCAGTATTAATGTCTGAAAGCGTTTTTATTTTTCCATTCTGAATCGTAACGGTCTGATTCATATACTGTTGTGATGCTTTTATAACATCAATATTTGCTTTTAAGTAATGATTTTTTGTAAATGTATCTTCCAATCTTCTTGATAAAACTTGTCCGTCAATTTGTACAGGTTCATTACTGCCAATCAAGATAAATTTTCCAATTTCATACACGTATGGAAAAACGCCTACGAAAGTATCACGCACTCGAAAAGTAGGCATCCACGAAGCCACGATTCCTCCTTTTTTTAGCTTTGTTTTCAAAACTTCAAAATATTCTTTTGAGTAAATATTACCCGAAAAAGATGATTTTGGACGAAGAGCATCGGCTTCAATTAAATCATACTTTTTATCATTATTCTGAATTTCGTATCGCCCATCTTTCATAATCAGGTTTACTCTTTTATCTTTCAAAATATCAGAGACTGAGCTATCATTTTTCTTGATTGCGTATTTTCTCAACACATCGGGCTGACTCAAAATAACCTCAAAACAGTCAATTTGCTTGGTTTCTGAACGTCCAGCCACATTATAAAGTGTTCCGCCTGACCCCAAACCAATGATGGCAATATCTTCTGGATTTGGGTGAATAAAAGATGGAATACTGCCCAAAGCCACGTGAACATCGTCGGAATTGAAAGGCAAATGACTTTGTCCCAAACCATTGATAAAAACCACATCCTGATTTGTGCCTTCAAAATTGAGTTTTATGGATGACAAAGCCGAATCGTCTTCCTTGAAAATCAGGGTGTTAGCATCTCTTACACCCCCAAAAACTTGCCAGAAAGATTTGTTATCAGGAATTAAATAAACAGCCGAAAGCAACACTACCGATAGAAAAACAACAGAAGCTAATGGGAGAACTTTTTTACGATAAATCAAGACAACGTAAACCAATCCAATAATACCTAATAGTTTGATTATCAACGAAGTACCCAAAATATTGAAACCTACCAAAGTAACAAACCATGCCCCAATCGAAGAACCTACGATGTTGATAAATTGTAACCAACCGACTTTTCGTCCTACTTCGGTATAATCATCTTGAATAATTGATTGTGAAATGGTAAAACTAAAACCCATCAAAAAAGTAGGAATTGACATTAAAAAAACGGGAACGAGAAAGTACATTACAAACACAATTTTACCGCTAAAATTTGTCTCATAACTTAGAAAGTAGTTGGAAAGAAACGACAAACTCTCTGTATGTTGAACTCCCCATAAAAATAAAAATATGGCTCCTACTGAATACAGATAAAGAAAGTATTGTGTTTTTAAAAAAATTCCCTGCAAATCTTTTCGGGTTTTACGCAGAAAACGAACGCCAAAATTTGTTCCAAAAGCCATTGACATTAAGTAAATTGCTAAAACAATCGCAAAAGTCATGGAAATAGATTTGATGGTAACGTCTAAAATTCTAAACCAAATAATCTCAAAACAAATCGCCATGAATCCTGACATGGCATACTGAAATGCCCAAAATGTAAAGCCTTTATTCCAAACAAAAGGGTTTGGTTTTACTGGAATTTTGTCTTCCTCCGATTGATTATTTACTTCATTTCGATAAATAAAACCCGCAATAATGGCACAAATAAAATTGAGACTTGCACCCAGATAAACGGCATAATGAAAACCAATCCAACGGATAAGAATAATGCCAGTTACAAATGCTCCAAAAGCCGCCCCAAGCGTATTGACAAAGTATAATTTACTAATAAAACTTGCCTGATTATCGATGCTTTGCAATTTAAAAGCCTTAGAAAGTAGAGGCAAAGAAAGCCCCATCAGAAAGGTTGGAAATAACAATATTCCAAATAAAAGAAGATATGTTTCAACACTTCCTGAGACTTTAAAAATCCCTGAACTATACAGAAAATCATAGATAATGGGCTTACTCAATAAGGCAAAAATACCAATCCCTAATTCAGCGAAAACAAAATAGAGAATCGGGAGATTTTTAGTCGAACGGTCGGCAATAATTCCTCCCAGAAGATACCCCAAACCCAAACCAGCCATGAACGCTGAGACTATCAGACTGATGCTCAACGAACTAATACCCGTATAAAAAACCAGCCAACGTTGCCAAACAACTTGATACAAAAGGGCGGCAAAACCAGAAAAGAAAAAAACGAGTAAAAGCACTCGCTGACGAAGCAGGGAAATCGAAGAATTTTTCAAGAGGATTTTTAATTAATGGGAATGTTTTAGAACTAAGTTACAATCCAAACCGATTTAATCCAATAATTCTTTTAATTTTGAAGCATAAAAGAGGGTAAATTAGCGTTTTAATGACGCTTACTTACCCTCTTTTAAATGCTTATTAAAATTGGAAGATGCCAACTCAATTATCCTCTTCTTCTTTCTTTTTTACCTTTTTAGGAGCTTCATAAATAATTTTTCCTTTATCATCTCGCTCCACTAAAACCTCGGCAGGCATAACATCAAATTTATCTTTGGCATACATTGTTTCTTTCTTTAAACGCCCTCCTGTACCAAATTGATGGTATTCTCGCCAACGTCCCACCTTCACGCTATCATCAAATTTACCTTCTTCTTTCAATTGTCCAGCATTATAAAATAGCCGATAATCACCCGATACTTTATTGAACTTTACGGGTATGACCTCCTTAATTTTTGTCTGCTCTTTATCGTAATAAGTAATCCTTGAATCCGATAAAAACCCATCACGATATTTTTCTTTTGACAATAAAATATATTCTTGATTATACGTTTCCCAACGTCCATCTTTTGTGCCTACGTAGAAAGAACCTTCTTCGACCAACTCATCGTTTAAATACTTTTTATAAGGTCCATGACAGATTTCACCATAATCCTTATCTTTTCTCGGAACGTTAGTGACACGTCTTAATTTGGGGTCATACCACCAAATTTCTTTGGCATAAATACTGGGTTCAGCTTCATCTGGGTTTCGTAAAACATTTATCTCTTCAACGGTCAATCTCGTACCTGAACCATACTCGCCAATCCGAAGTTCAAACTTAATATTTTCATATTCATCTTTCGGCTTTTTCTTTACTTTTCCCTTCTTTTTCGACTTCCCAATTTTCAATCCTAAATCCGCAGAAAAGTCACCTGCTTCTCCTTTTAGCCTTTTAAACTCTTCTTTATTATTTTTAATATCTTCTTTTACATCTTTAATCGTCTTCTTGGCATTCTTAATATTATCTAAAATATCAGTCTGAATTAAACCTCCTAAAATCCCCCCTTTTTTCTTGGCGGAAGTATCAGTTTGTGGCTTTGCTTTGGTCTTAAATTCATCCTCCACTTGCCCAAAAGAATTGAGGGTGAAAAATAGGAATGTGAGTAAATAAAGAGTTTTCATTAAAAGAATGATTAAAACGAAATGTATTACCTTTGTAAAACGGGAATTTACGAGTATTATTTTTAGAAAAATGTAACAACATTCATTCCATTCCAAAACTAATACAATTAAATGTGTGCGTTGGGCATCTTTTAACAACTTAATAATTTAAAACTTAGCAACTTTACAAGTGGAAAAAGATTCAAAAATATACATTGCAGGACATCGAGGCATGGTTGGTTCGGCAATTTATCGAAAATTACAAGAAAAGGGATTTCATAATTTTGTCCTCAAAACCTCCAAAGAACTTGACCTTCGCAATCAACAAGCCGTTTCAGATTTCTTCCAAGTTCAAAAACCAGATTACGTCTTTTTAGCCGCCGCAAAAGTGGGCGGAATTATTGCCAACAGTACCTACCGAGCCGATTTTTTATTCGAAAATTTAGCAATTCAAAACAATGTAATTCACAGTGCCTACGAAACGGACGTGAGGAAATTAATGTTCTTGGGTTCATCTTGTATCTACCCAAAACTTGCCCCACAACCGTTGAAAGAAGAATACCTTTTGAGTGGATTTTTGGAAGAAACAAATGAGCCGTATGCCATCGCCAAAATTGCAGGAATCAAATTGTGTGAAGCATACAGAAGTCAATACGGTTGTGATTTTATTTCGGTAATGCCAACGAACTTATACGGTCCAAATGATAATTATGACCTCCAAAATTCACACGTTTTGCCAGCGATGATTCGTAAGTTTCACGAAGCAAAAGTATCCAAAAATGAGTCAGTTACGCTATGGGGAACAGGTTCTCCGATGCGAGAATTCCTCCACGCAGACGACCTTGCCGAAGCCTGTGCCTATTTAATGGAAAATTACAGCGAACCTCAATTCATAAACGTTGGAACGGGAATAGACATTACCATTAAAGAATTAGCCGAGACTGTCAGTAAAATTGTAGGATTTGAAGGGAGATTAGTTTGGGATACCACAAAACCAGACGGCACACCTCGCAAACTCATGGACGTATCAAAACTTCACGAACAAGGTTGGAAGCATACAATAGACTTGCAAGAAGGTATATCATTAGCGTACCAAGATTTCTTGGAGCATCATGAAACGCTTAGGTTGTGATTTTGAAGTCAAAATTACTTCATAAATAAAAGAAGCCACCAATCACGCTATACAGCGTGAAGTTGATGGCTTCTTTCATGATTCCTTGAATACGCAAGTATGTTATCTATACTGCGGTCGGAAGGTTGGCGATAACTTTTATCAAGACCTGCTTTAACATTAAGCATATCTAAATAAAATTCTAACATTTCGGAATCATGGACAAATCCATCCTGAATCAAAAGGTCTTCGATTTCCGTTGTTTCTTGATAGACGTAACGGATAACGTCATGCTGCGTAAAGGTTTGTATCATAGCTTGGAGAATGTTTGCTCATCATTTTGCGTAGATTTATCAACGCATAACGCATTCTTCCAAGTGCTGTATTGATGCTCACTCCCGTAGCATCGGCAATTTCCTGAAAACTCATGTCCTCGTAATGACGCATCACTAAAACCTCTCTCTGCGTGTCGGGAAGCATTTTAATCAGGCTTCTCAGATGAGCGTGCGATTCTTCACGGATTTGGATTTCCTCAAAAGAGTCTTCCGCAAAATCAAGCGTGTTAAATACACTACTACCATCCTCAAATACAACATTTGGATAGCGTTTATCACGACGGAAAAAGTCAATTGCCATATTGTGAGCTATTCTTAGTATCCACGGCAAAAACTTACCTTCATCGTTATACCTTCCCGAACGCAAAACATCAACGGATTTGATGAAAACATCTTGCATTAAATCTTCGGCTACGAAGGTATCCTTAACAATCAAATAAATCGTGGTATAAACTTTGGATTTGTAACGGCGAACAAGCGTTTCAAAGGCTTTTTCGTCACTATTTTTGATATAAAGTGATACAAGTTCACTGTCGTTAACATGGACTTTTTCCATTTTGATAAATCTATTTAGTTAACGTAAAGCTTTTAATCAAATTGTATATCTTTTGTTTTTTTTAGTGACATTGCTTGTTCTTTCATGGGATATTCCCGAAAGGTTAAATCAAAGATAATAGTTGTTCTAATATTTCCCAACAAAATGCTAAAATATTTAATGATCATTAACAAATATTAACAATACATTATTCGTTTGTACTTATCTTATAGAAGAATATTACGGAATAATCCAAATTTTAAATTATAATTTGCATTAAAATCAGAATATTATTTGGTTTACTCAAGCAAGAATTATGCCGAAGAATATGTGTCTGATTCTATATACGCAAAATATTATCGTACTGGATTTTGCTTAGTCTTGATAATTGATTAATATCCGGCTAATTATAAAATTATAGCTATGAAAAAAATAAAACTTATTGAATGCTCCCGTGATGCTATGCAAGGTTGGGCGAATTTTATTCCCACTGAAAAAAAGATTAAGTATTTAAACCAATTATTAAAAGTCGGCTTTGATACCCTTGATTTTGGCAGTTTTGTTTCGCCAAAAGCCATTCCACAAATGGCAGATACGGCTTTGGTTTATGATGCTTTGGATTTAGAAAATACCACAACTAAACTATTAGCCATTGTTGCCAATGTACGGGGAGCTGAGACGGTAGTAAATTTTGAGAAAATTAAATATTTAGGTTTCCCGTTTTCTATCTCCGAAACTTTCCAACAACGCAATACGAATAGTTCAATTACAGAAGCATTTAAAACGGTTGAGGCAATTCAGAATTTATGTCAAAAGTCTGATAAACAATTAGTTGTATATTTTTCAATGGGTTTTGGAAATCCTTACGGTGATGCTTTTAGTACAGAAGTCGTTGCAAATTGGGCGGAGAAAATGAATAAAATAGGGATTAAAATTATTGCTCTTTCAGATACCGTTGGAGTGGCTAATAATCATATAATAACGCAGCTTTTTACAAGTTTAATTCCTCAATATCCAAACATCGAATTCGGTGCTCATTTTCATGCTACAAATGACACTTGGCAAATGAAAATTGAGTCTGCGTATCAAGCAGGATGTTATCGTTTTGATGGAGCAATTGGTGGTTTTGGGGGTTGCCCAATGGCAGAAGATAAATTGGTTGGCAATATTAATACTCAAAATATGATTCAGTACTTTGAAAATCAAGGGGTTAGTTTGGGTTTGGACAAAGGTGAATTTAGAAAATCTGTTGAGATTAGTAAAAATATATTTATTTAATTATTACGATTTTCAACTTACTTTTTAGGAAAACGCTATCACATTTATGGATTTAATAGGTTACTTATTGGCAATTTGCATTGGTTTGTTACTCAGCTTATTAGGCGGTGGTGGTTCGATTTTAACAGTACCAGTTTTAGTGTATAGTTTCAAAATTGAACCTGGTTTGGCAACTGCCTATTCTCTCCTAATTGTGGGTACAAGTTCAGCTATAGCATCAATTAATTATCTAAGAAAAGGTTTGACGAGTCCCAAGACTGCCTTATTTTTTTCGTTTCCGTCTTTCTTAATGGTCTTTACAACCCGTAAATATTTTATGTCGTTAATTCCCAATGAAATTGCACGATTTGGTGATTTTATCTTGACAAAAAATGCGTTAATCATGATAACTTTTGCTTTGTTAATGGTCTTAGCTTCTCGTGCCATGATTAAGAAAAGGAAAGAAATAGACTCCATTTCGGAAGCTATAAAACGGGTAAATTATAGTTTAATTTTCTTTGAAGGCTTGGTTGTGGGAACACTGACAGGCTTTGTGGGCGTTGGAGGTGGATTTTTAATAATTCCAGTTTTGACCAATTTTGTTAAACTTCCCATGAAATTAGCGGTTGGAACTTCCTTGATGATTATTGCCATAAACTCGCTCATTGGGTTCACTGGCGATTTAGGAAAACACGAAATCAATTGGACTTTCTTAGGAACGTTTATTGGCTTGGCTCTTGTTGGAGTAGTAATTGGCACAACTCTTTCAAAACGTTTAGATAATCAACAACTAAAACCCGCCTTCGGGTGGTTTACGTTAGCGATGGGAACGTGGATTTTAATTAAAGAATTAGTACTAAAGTAGAACAGGTTCCCAACCTGTTATTTAAGAACAACAACTTGACAGGTTAGAAAGCTGTCCTACTTCAAAAAATGACTGAATTTTTATCACAAGATTACTGGAATAACCGTTACGAAACGGAAGAAATTGGCTGGGATTTGAAAACTATTTCGCCTCCCTTAAAGTCGTACATTGACAAATTAACCGATAAAAATCTTCGTATTTTAATTCCAGGCTGCGGCAGTGGATATGAGGCTGAATATCTATTAAAACAAGGCTTTCGAGACGTTACAGTGATTGATTTTGCTCCATTGGCAGCGGAAAAAATAAAATTATATCTCTCTGATTATCAGTACGTTAAAATTATTTGTGCTGATTTTTTTACGTACAAAGGCGAATATGATTTGATTTTGGAACAAACTTTTTTCTGTGCGTTAAATCCTGGTTTACGGACAAAATACGTTCAGAAAATGAGTGAATTATTAACTCTAAATGGAAAATTAGTGGGGTTGCTTTTTGGGGTACAATTCCCTAAAAATCCACCTTTTGGCGGAAGTCAGCAAGAGTATTTAGATTTGTTTTCAAATGATTTTAAAATAAATCTTTTAGAACCGTGTTACAATTCAGTAAAACCTCGACAAGGCAACGAATTATTTTTTAATTTTTCTAAAAAATGAAGGTAGAACAAATATACACGGGCTGTCTGGCTCAAGGGGCATATTATATTGAGTCGGCGGGGGAAGTTGCCATCATCGACCCCTTGCGTGAGGTGAATTCGTATATCGAAAAAGCTAACCGAAATAATGCAACGATAAAGTATATTTTCGAGACGCATTTTCACGCTGATTTTGTGTCTGGACATTTGGAATTATCCCAAAAAACGAATGCACCAATTATCTACGAACCAAACGCAAATCCTGATTTTGAGGCGTTGATAGCCACTGATAATCAAGAATTTAAGTTGGGAAATGTTACCATAAAAGTCTTGCACACGCCTGGGCATACGATGGAATCAAGTTGTTTTTTGCTGTTTGATGAAGACGGAAAAGCAGCTAATCTTTTTTCGGGAGATACCCTTTTTATTGGTGATGTTGGTCGCCCAGATTTAGCACAAAATGGTTCGTTGACAATGGAAGATTTGGCGGGACATTTATACGATTCTCTTCAAAATAAAATTATGCCCTTGGCGGATGATGTTATCGTTTATCCAGCACACGGGGCGGGTTCGGCTTGTGGGAAGAATATGTCAAAGGAAAGGTCTGATACTTTGGGACATCAAAAGCAAGTAAATTATGCTTTACAAGCCCAAACGAAGGAGCAATTTATCATTGCCGTAACGGAAGGATTGACCCCACCACCATTCTATTTTCCAAAGAATGTTTTACTGAATAAGACCGGCATTCAGGATGTTACGGGCGTAATGGAGCGTGGATTAACTCCTTTGAATCCCAATGAATTTGAAGATTTGGCGAATACAGTTGACACCTTAATTATTGACACTCGTAAGCCCGAAATATTTCGGGCGGGCTTCATTCCTCGGTCAATTTTTATTGGGATTGAGGGTGATTTTGCCCCGTGGGTGGGTACACTCGTGAGGGATATTGAGCAAGAAATTTTGATTGTGGCAGACGAAGGACGGGAAGAAGAAGTCATAAAACGCCTTGCAAGAGTGGGTTACGACAATGTTTTGGGTTATTTGAAAGGCGGTTTTGAGGCTTGGAAAGCGGCAGAAAAAGAGATTGATGAAGTTGAGTCAATTACTGCGGATGAGTTTGCAAATATTTACCGAAAAGACAATCATCTATCGATAAAAGATGTGAGAAAAACCACAGAATTTGAGGAAGTACGCATCAAAGAGGCTGAGAATATTCCCTTAGCACAGATTTCTGAATTGATGATGCAGTTTGATAAAAAGGAGACAAATTATATTCATTGTGCAGGGGGCTATCGCTCAATGGTTGCTTCAAGTATTTTGAAATTAAGGGGTTATGATAATGTGGTAGATATTCAAGGTGGGTTTGGAGCGATTGCTAAGACTGGGGTAGTTGTACTTCTGGACACGCCATTACAGGCGTATCAAATCTGCATGTTCCATCCTTGATTGCCACGAAATGTTTTATGAATGGTGGCTTTGTGATGACTTGGTTAATCTTGCCTTTTTCACTTACGCTTTGATGATGAACTTCATTTTTGGAACTTCTGCATACTGTCTCATCAAGGGTCGTACCCGTGAGGCATACCGCCTCAATAAGCATCTCTTGCTACAAAAATTAGACTCCCAAATTCCAGCGTATATTGCTTTTGTGTATATTGCAAAGACAATCGAAGATTTTGCCAAAATAGAAAAATCAATGAAAGCGATTTTTCAGAAAATGGTTTAGTTTTTGTTTGAAATATCGTATTTGATTTTGCGTTAAATGTACTTAAATAATATTTGAAAACATGGAAAATATGAAGCAACGACTCTATAAAGTCAATATCACCAAAGACCCAGAACAAGGATATTTTGTGGCAGAAGTTCCTACTTTAAGTCCTTGTATCACGTATGGTGAAACTTTTGAGGAAGCCATAGAAATGGTAAAAGAAGCTATTGAGGCAGTTGTTGAATCAAGATTAGAAAACGGCTATCCCGTGCCTGATGATAATGCGGAACTCGAAAAGAAATCAACTACAACTCATACTATCCTAAATATCAACACTTTACCTTATCAATACGCAACTGCTTAATGGGATATTCACCAAAAGAAATTATCAAAGTGATAGAAGAAAATGGTTGGTATCTTGACAGAATTAGAGGCAGCCACCACGTTTATAAAAATGATGAACTACAAAAATCTGTACCGATTCCTATCCACGGAAAAAAGGATTTGGGGAAAGGATTATTTTACAAAATATTGAAACAATGCGATATTGACAGAGAGGAGATTTAGGATTTTTAATGATTGTCAATGAAAAATAAACTAATTCATTTTTTGCTTATTTTATCGGTATTTCTACAAATATTTTTTCTCAAAAGAAAAATATTGTATTTCCAACAGAAGCTAAAAGCAAAACAGAAAATACAGACACGTTATCAGTAGCAATAGGGAATAAGCATTTCGTAATAACACCAAGTGGAAAATTATCTTGGGGTAATAACAATGCAAATTCTATCCAATTAAAGATGAACACTATTTACACGGTAGAGAAGGTTTACATTTACACGTCTAAAGAAATCTTTATAATTTTTTATATAGAATCAGATGGTGAAGGTGCTACAAGTAGAGTTGAGAAAATTAATCTCAATACAGGGAGAAGAATCTGGAAATCAGAAATATTGGGGTTCAATTTAGGGATACCTTATATCATTGATAATTTTGCTTATGTAAGTGATTGGACATATTTACTCATGGCATGACTAATCTTATAAGTCATTGATAATGAACAATTTAATTTCAGTCATGCCATGAGTATTATGCTAAATAATTTTATCTTGGTATTTAACTACAATTGGTCGGGTGGGTAAATTAAATATGACAAATGGAAATTACATATACAGCTTTGTGGGACTATTTGATAATCAGTAATATTCATTCAATAGTTTT
>JAYVRF010000153.1:0-20835 GCA_043756925.1 Arcicella sp.
TCTCGAATGAATGCGTCAATCCAATTAACAACAGTGAAAGTAACAAAGTAGAGTTTACTATTATCGTGAAATTTGTATTTTCTTGCCATGCTTTATACAGTTTATTCTTGTGGTTTTCAATGAACGAGCGAGACGCTCTTTGCGATTATAGGTCGTAGGAACGCTTCGCTAAACCTATGACCAAATTCAGTATTCATTTTGACAACATTTTAACATTTCGTAAAACTCTTTCATTTTTATTGACCACAATCAATTTACTATGTTATCATTTTTAAAATTATTTGAAATACTGAGACTTTACTTAATTAATCTAACTTCCAGATACCCAATGGTCGCTTGATACTTTACTTTATAATACTTCTCATTGAATTGTGATAATATTACAACCCTCCCATCACAAGCCTGATTAATGATTTTACCTATTGAAATTTCTGGTTTATCATATATTGCTGAACAAGTAAAGACTTCCACTATTTTAGGGGCAAATGTATTTGTGTCATAGTTATTTGAATTTGTAGAAGGTAATTTAATCCATCTTACTTCCATAAATCCAATTATGTTCTCATATTTCACTTTACAATATTTTTCATTATATTGAGAAAGTAGGGTAACTTTTCCTTTACAAGCCTGTTCAATTTGATTACCAGTTCCCTTTGGACTATCGTATATTGAAGAACAGCTAAAAACTTCAATTATGGAGTTATTGTATTGTGTTGTGTATTTTTTTGTATTATCTGACGAAAATTCGTCTTTATGAATCTGATTCACATGTATTTCAGTATAATCTGATACTTTACTTTCTGAATAAAAATTTGTAGCAGAATTATTTACTACTGTATTTTTTGGTATAACAGTACCTATTTTTCCATTATATGGGTTTACCATACCTTTATCTGAGAAGTTAGGAATTGCTAAATTTCTTGCTGTTCGGTAATGTGGTTGAACATAAGTTCCATTACTACGGGTATATGCATTTACATATACATCACTACTACTTTTTCTTTGTGCTAATGATAAAAAAGAGATTAGTAGAGTAGCTAAAAAAAAGATTATTCGTTTCATAACTTTTTCATTTTTAAAAGTATTTCCTTGGCTCATCTGGTCGTAGGTTTAGCGAAGCGCTCCTATACCAGTACCTGATTTGCTTTGCTGACGAAAATCAGAAAAATAAGTTTGCAGTTCATCTCTCGTGAGCTAACAGATTGCTTCGCTGAAAAGCTCGCAATGACAACAATAGGCATCGGTAAGCAAATCTAAAAACGAACATCGAAAAACTACACCACCGCCCGCTTCACCTTCTTTACCTGCATTCTCAAAAACATTTTTTCCTTAATTGATTTTAATCTTTCCAAAACTTTCACGTCCTTCAAAAAATTCCATTTTTCGTGTTCTTCTGGTTTTTCTTTCAAAGCTTCTTCCCGTTTTGCCTTATTTTTCTCCCACTCAGGGTCGAAGATCATACCCGTACACAGGCAATGCTTGCGTTCGGTGCGGGTCAAAACGTCATAATTTACGCATGATTTACAACCGTTCCAGAAGGCATCATTCACAGGTAATTCCGAGAAGGTGGTTGGTTCATAACCCAATTCAGAATTGATTTTCATAACTGCCAACGAAGTCGTAATTCCGATAATCTTTGCATCGGGATAATTGGCTCTCGACAATTCAAAAGCCCTCATTTTCACGGCTTTGGCAATGCCATATTTCCGCCATTCGGGCTTGACGATGAGTCCTGAATTTGCTACAAATTTTCCGTGTTCCCAAGTCTCTACGTAGCAAAAACCGATGAACTGCCCATCATCGTCAAGGGCGATAATGGCTTTACCTTCCTGCATTTTGGCACGCAGGTATTCGGGTGAACGCTTGGCGATTCCCGTACCCCGTGCTTTGGCGGATTCCTCCATCTCAAAGCAAATAGCATCCGCAAGAGGTAAATGTTCAGTCGTGGCGACTTGAACAGTATAGTTATGAGTTAAAATTTTAGGATTTAATACTTTTTTCACTTTAATAATGAGGTTGCTACAATTGTTTTTGTTAATAAAACAAGATGATAATTTGCTAAGGCTCAACGAATTAAGTCTTAGTTTGTTTTTAAAACACGAAAACGATTTCGAGAAATATCTACCGCATAGGCAGAATTGAGAATGTTAGGGTATCAGACCCTACGGAAGAATGTACACCTAAAAACGGGTGTGGGGATATATGAATATGATATGAATTTTACTGCGTATAGCATTTTTGGTGATAAATTTTTCGACCCTGAAATGGTTAAAATCGAACAATCATGCAAAGTTTAACAAAACAAAATGAGAGATGCAACGTTTTTTTGAACTTTGTTAGAAAAGGTTATGATTCAGTAATATTACACCTAAGTCAATTACTTAATTATATATACCCACAACTCATTAAATATCAGTAAATTAGGTGTTTCCATTTATAACAAAATTTGGAATTTAACATTTTTTTTCTTAAAATTGATTGTTATTTTAATTAAATTTTAAACCTACGAAAGTCGCTCTTCATTACGCTAATTTCGATTTAGGAACTATAAAACGAATGTCCATTTCCCCAAAAGTAAATACCAACAAACTCACCGCCGACGACCTTGTTTATGGTTATATGAACGGTATTTTTCCGATGGCAGATACCGATGGAACGCTTTATTGGTACTCGCCTGACCCTCGGGCAGTCATTCCGATCGAGACTTACAAAACCCCCAAATCGCTACGTCCACTTATCAATAAAAAAACTTTTGAAATCAGAGTAAATACCAATTTTGAAGCGGTTATGCGGAGTTGTGCCTCCGCCCGAAGAGGTGATGCTGAAACCTGGATTTCCGAAGAAATTATTGAGGCTTATTGTGAATTAAACCGTTCAGGTTTGGCATATTCAGTTGAGACGTATTTAGATAATCGTTTAGTTGGGGGACTCTACGGGGTATCAATTGGTGGGGCATTTTTTGGTGAATCTATGTTCTATAAACTGCCAGATGCTTCCAAAGTTGCTTTCCATTATTTGATGAAAATTTTAAATTACGAAGGCTATGAACTCCTTGATACTCAGTTTATTAACGATAATGTAAAACGTTTCGGAGCGATTGAAATTCCGAGGGGAGATTACGTAAAAGCCCTAAAATTATCAATAGAAAAAAGTTGCTTTTTCACGGACGTAGCGTTGAATCAATAGCACACAGATTACACAGATGCTACGCAACACGGATTTTTTAGTGTGTAAAATTCGTTCAAATCGTATTATATTTTCTGTTAATGATAAATGGAATTACGTAAAAATTTTAAAAATCATTCTTTAAAAATCAGTGAAAATCCGTGCTGCGAAGCATCCGTGCAGTCCGTGTGCAATTTCGCCTCGCAATTGCAGTTTTGGAGGAGGATTGGATTGTTTGTAATTTTGTGATTGATAGAAAATTCTGTCGTTATCTCATTCACTCACTCATTGAATTAAATGTCTAAACCAATCATTGTTATAAAATTCGGGACGGCTTCGATTACGCACAAAACTGGCGAACTTAATGAGGAGATTCTTCAAGAAATTGCTCGCCAAATATCCATCCTTCATGCTGAATATCAAATAGTTATGGTTTCTTCGGGGGCGGTTGGGGCTGGTCGTGGATTTATCAAAAACTATAAAGGAACACTTTCCGAACGCAAAGCCGCCGCCGCCATTGGCAATCCACTTTTACTGGCAAAATACACGCAATATTTTTCAACATACGGAATCACCGTAGCTCAAAGTCTCTGTGAAAGACAACATTTTGCTAATCGAAATCAGTTTTTGCAATTAAAAGAAACGTATCAAGAATTATGGAAAAATGATATAATTCCAATTGCCAATGAAAATGATGTGGTAAGTAATTTGGAATTAAAATTTTCGGATAATGATGAACTTGCTACCTTGATTGCCACGGGTTTTGGGGCTAAAACATTACTTTTATGTACCTCCGTCGGTGGACTTTTAGATGCTGATAAAAACATCATTCCTCATATCGCAAAGGTAGATTCTGCGGTTTTGGGATTGGCAAATGATGATAAATCTTCTTTGGGTTTGGGTGGTATGATTTCTAAATTAACTTACACCCAATTGGCAACACGCATGGGTACGAGCGTGGTAATTTTTGGCATGAAAACCGAGGATGGAATCTTGCAAGCCATTGATAATCAGAATGGTACAACATTTTCTCCGCAAGAAATTGCGTTAAATTCTCGACAAAAATGGTTGGCTTCGGGGAGTCTAATTGCTGGAAAAGTTCAAGTGGATTCAGGGGCAGTGAAGGCTTTAGGAAACCGCAAAAGTCTCTTAGCAGTTGGTATTAAAAAGGTTATTGGTAATTTTGAAAAAGGAGAAGTTTTTGAAATTTTAGACGAAAAGAAAAATGTAATTGCCATCGCCCGTGCCAGAGAAAATTCGGTGGTAATTTCTGAGAATTTGAAGACTCAGAATTTTGAAGTGGCAAATGCGGATGAGATTGTTGTGTTGTAGATTTGTAACTACATTAAATATGATTCAGGTGATACTTCTTGCCTACGACCAAGATAATTACTATTTTTAACCCATCAAAGAACATTGAAACTTTAAATGTTTCACCAAATATGAAAAATATTTTTATCTCAATCATATCAAGTCTTGTCATTTCCTCTTGCAGTGGTCCAACGCCAGAGCCAGGTTCTGAACCAATAAGAAAACCAGATGGTGCTTTAATTATTAAATTTGCGGACAGTAAGTTAGAAACTAATCCAGATATTACACTTTCAAATAATGATGTAATTTCCATTTCGTACAACATTAAAAAAAGTGCTGACGGAAGTCGTCCTGTTAAAATGGCCGCTTTCATTACGGAAAACAATGAACAAAGGGGGATTTTACTATTAGATAACATCAAGTTAAAAGATGCTAATGAACAAACGAGAAGTTTAGAGCTAAGTTTGCCAGCCGTTGGGGTTAATGTTTTTAGAGATTTTTACATTGAGGTTACTGATAACAAGGGAAAAGTCTCTTCAAAAAATGTTAGGATTTTACCTACTGGTGCTGAACAAATCGTTTCTTGGTCAGGCGTGAATTTAGGCGTGCAAGGAAGCATTCTGAATTCAAGATTTTCTTCTGCTTCGGGTGATGTTTACAACGTTTGTGATTTGGATTCAAATATCAATTTCGTGGATATTACTTACGCAACTATTGGCTCGCCGTCCATTAAACCCACTTTTTTATCAAACCCTCGGCGGGGTGCTTTAGGTTTGCCAACCACGGCAAGTGATAAAATTTGTACAAACGTTGCGGCATCGGGAGGAACACCTACCTTTTTTGCACCCATTAATGTTCCCATTGAATTTGGAACGGTGAATGACTTATTTCTAAAGGGTTTAGCCATTCCAAATACAACTCAGGAGTTAGTCATTGAGGCAGGAAAAATTTACATGTTTCAGAACACAAGAACAACCAGAAATGGGAAATCGGTAGTACGAAAAGGAGTAATTAAAATAAATTCTGTTGCCAGTTCTATCACTTCAACAGGGCAGGTAATAACTTCGGGAATGGTAAATTTTGATGTTAAAGTGCAACGGTAAAACGCTTAATCATTTTAAAATGTGGAATTACGTTAAATAGTAAATATGAATCTCCAATAATTTCATAACCGATTGAAAGATAGAACTTTAAGGCATTTTCACGAGCATCAAGCACAATTTCTTTGAACCCTTTTTCGTGGGCTACATTTTCTAAATAACTCATTAATAATTTCCCAACTCCTCTACCTTGCACTTCTGGCGAAACTGCCACACAACGAACTTGTCCTTGTGTAGGAGAATTAGTTTGCATTCGGGCAACGCCAACAATTTTGTCAGTTTCTGAATCAACCACCATCGCATGGTCGGCTTGGTCTTCATCCGTCAAAATTTCACTCCCTTTTAATTGTCCCCAAGGTTCACGCAAAACGGTGAATCGGAGGTTATAATATTGCTCCCATTCTTCTGAAGTCGTTGGTATTTTGATGGTTAGCATATTTTATCCCCTTTTTGATTAATAATATCTTACAAATCTCCCAACATCGGTCTCATCAAAATTTCTTCCAAAACCGTTGAATCGGGCAAATTGTATGCCGTCCAAACCACTTGAGCAATGTCTTCGGGAGCTATGAATCTTTCGGCTGGCAATTCCACACCCGCCCATGAGTTGGTGAGCGTTGCCCCTGGCAGAATGCTCGTTACTCGAACATGATGCGGTTTTAGTTCTTCTCGTAAAACCTTACTCATCCCTAACATCGCAAATTTAGAGATGCAATACGAACCCCCGTTGGTGTATGCCGTGATACTTGCCGTTGAACAAATATTAAAAATGTAGCCTTCTTTTCTCTCAATCATCTCACTCACTAAGGCTCTGGTGAGGTGGTAAGCACTGTACAGATTAGTTTCAATCATGGCTTCCAAAGTGCCCTCTTCTTCGTTATGAATTTGCCCTGGTAAGAAAAATCCCGTGTTATTTACGAGTACATCTACTTGATTTACAGTGATTTTCACAAAATTGGCAAATGCCAAAACCTCCGCTTTCTTGGACATATCTGCCTTGAAAAAATGGACGTTTTCTGGAAGATTATCTTCCTCAGTTCTCGCACAAGTCAGCACGGTGAAGCCTTCTTTGGCAAATTTATCAACAATGGCTCTGCCAATACCTTTTGTGCCACCCGTAACTACTATCGTTTTGTTCATTATCTTTGTAATTAAGTTGTAAAGTTAGAGAGTTAAAGCAGTTAAATAGTTTTAGTAGGCAACTTTTTAACTGCTTTAACTTTTCAACTTATTTACCTTTCTAAAAAACTAAAAAAATGGCAATATTAGGTCGTTATCTAATTTTTATTGGAAAATTATTTACCAACAGAGAAAAATTTAAAGTCTATTTTGGCTTGGTGTTTGATGAAGCCGTTCTCATTGGGATTGGCTCTTTGTTGATTGTGTCCATCGTTTCTTTTTTTTTGGGTGCCGTCACGTGCGTACAAACTGCCGCCAATTTGGATAATCCTTTTGTGCCTCATTATATTATTAGTTTAATTGTGAGAGATTCCACGATTTTAGAATTCGCTCCAACTATTACGGGTATCGTTTTGGCGGGAAAAGTGGGCTCAAATATCGCAGGAGAATTAGGCACAATGCGAATCACCGAGCAAATTGATGCGTTGGAAGTAATGGGAATTAATTCGACTTCTTATTTGGTTTTACCCAAAATTATTGCGGCAGTAATCGTATTTCCGATGTTGGTAACATTAGCAGCATTTCTCTCTATTTGGGGTGGATATTTGGCTGGATGGCTCACGGGGGCAATTGCTCCGCAGGAATATATTCAAGGAATTCAATATGAGTTCAAGCCTTTCAATGTGCCTTTTGCTTTGATTAAAGCCGTAGTTTTTGCGTTTTTAATCGTAACAATTTCTTCTTTTCAAGGATATTTCACGAGTGGAGGAGCTTTGGAAGTGGGTCAATCAAGCACAAAGGCAGTAACCAATAGTTGTATTGCCGTATTGATTGCCGATTATTTATTGGCTTCATTGCTGATAACGAATTAATTGTCTGAATTTGGATTTGTTGGATTAAAGGATTGATTGGATTATGCAGTAAATAAAATCCAATTAATCCTCAAATCTGGCGAATCCAAATTCAGACAGAAAATTACCCCAAAAACGCCATCAACTTCATCGCCTCAACCGCCTCCTGCACATCATGCACCCGCAAAATATTTGCCCCTTTCATCAAAGCAACCGTGTTCAAGACTGTAGTGCCATTCAAAGAATCATTGGGCGAAATATTGAGTTTTCGCCAAATCATGGACTTTCTTGAAACGCCTACCAACATTGGGCAATCTAAGAGTTTAAAGTCTTCTAAATGATTCAAAAGTACATAGTTTTGGTCGGCTGTTTTGGCAAATCCGAAGCCTAAATCTATGATAATATCCTTTTGTCCTAATTGTCGTAATTGATAAATTTTACGTTGTAAGTCATCCAAAACATCGGTTACTAAGTCTTGATAATCAGTTAGTTGATTCATTGTTTCGGGCGTTCCACGGCTGTGCATTAATACGTAAGGAACGTTTAATTTTGCCACCGTTTCAAACATTTTATCATCCAACGTTCCCCCCGAAACATCATTGACCATCACCGCACCCGCTTCCACACATTGTTTAGCCACCGTTGAACGAAAAGTATCAATTGAAATCAAGGCTTCGGAAAAATTATGGATAATTGCCTCCACGACTGGCAAGACTCGTTTGAGTTCTTCGTCTTCACTCACGGGCGTTGCCCCTGGGCGAGTGGAATGTCCACCAATGTCCAAAAAAGTTGCTCCTGCCGAAAGCATTTTTTCGGTTTGTACTAAAATTTTCGACAAATCAGTAAAGCGACTTCCTTCATAAAAAGAATCGGGCGTTATGTTCAAAATCCCCATGATGCGGGGTTTTGTGAGGTCGAGCAGGGTTTGTTTTAAGTTGATTAGCATTTGATGAATTTCGAAGTTTATAGAAAGGAGATTATTTTGTTATTAAAATAAAATGTCGAATTCCTATTTAAAACACTTTCAATATCCTTATAATGTTCTGATTTAATACCTGATATTCTTGCGACAGCTGCTTTTGATCTTGTTATACATAATGAAACTTCTTGTTGTGTAACGTTTCCAGATAAATCTTCTTTATACTGAGCTTTGGATTGTATAATATTAAACCCAATCATTATTTCATCAAGTTGGTTTATAAAAAAGTCTTTATTCATTTTTAGGGTGTTTATTTTTGAAAATATCTCTATCTCCACAAAAATAATCATTTCAAGAAAGCAAAAGATGTTTCCCAATTTTTTTAGAAGAACAATTTAAAAATCTAAAATTGCAAATCCCAAACCACAGCCGTATTTTTACAAAACCATTCAACAATTAATAAAAAAACCTCATGGGACTTTTAAACGCATTAATGGGAAACTCATCAGAAGTTTCATCGGAATCTGTCATTAACGAATTCGCTCCAATTTTGATTGAAGGCGAAACTATCATTAAGTCATTCAAATTGATTCGAGATATGTTTGTTTTCACGAACAAAAGATTGATTTTGGTTGATAAACAAGGCGTTACTGGCTCAAAAGTTGATTTTATGACGATTCCCTACAAGTCAATTAATTACTTCTCAAAACGCTCTGCCAGTCTTTTATACCTTGATGCTGAGATTTTGATTTGGATAAAAGGCTCAGACAATCCCATCCAAAAAGATTTCCGCAAAGGCGAAAATATCAATGATGTCTACAAAACGTTGAGTACTTTTGTGCTGGCGTAACCTAAATAAAAATGACCAAAACAGAAACCGAATACCGACAAATTATTTTCATTTGCAAAACCTTATTCCAAAAGAAAAATAAGGACTATGGTACGTCTTGGCGGGTTTTGAGATTACCGAGCCTAACTGACCAGATATTTATCAAAGCTCAACGCATTCGTTCTATTCAAGAAAAAGGTGTTCAAAAAATTGAGGATGGTATTGAAGGTGAATTCATCGGCATTATCAATTATTGTGTAATTGCTTTAATTCAAAAAAAGTTAGAAAATTCGGAACAAAATGAATTTTCGGAGCAAGAATTGAGTGATTTATACGATGAACAAGTGGAAGAAACATTGAATCTGCAAAAAGATAAAAACCACGATTATGACGAAGCCTGGCGTGATATGCGGGTGAGTTCAATGACGGATTTAATCTTGATGAAGATTTTTAGAACTAAACAAATCGAAAATAATCTGGGAGTTACGTTAGTTTCGGAGGGTGTGGAGGCAAATTATCAGGATATGTTGAATTATGCGGTTTTTTGCATGATTTTAATCAGGGGTTAGGTTTTAGGGAATAGGGATTAGGGGAAAACAATACTTAACTTTTCATTAACAGCACTTCAAATTTTTAAGCACTAATTTAGTAAAATACATAAATTTATCGATACACATTATGAAGTTTTTAGCTCATTTTTCCAGAATTTTTGTTGGTATTATCTTTATTTTTTCAGGGTTGATTAAACTTAATGACCCCGTTGGAACTGAAATAAAACTCGAAGAATATTTCGATGTATTCGCTACCGATTTCCCTTTCATGGCTGGTTTTTGGCATTTTTGGATTCCTTATGCTTTGTATTTTTCCATCTTTTTATGTGCTTTGGAATTGGTCTTGGGCGTGTGCTTGTTGGTGCAGTACAAACTCAAAACAGCTTCTTGGATATTGTTAGCGACCGTTATTTTCTTCGGTTTCCTAACTTTTTACTCAGCATATTACAACAAAGTTACCGACTGCGGATGTTTTGGAGAAACCATTAAATTAAAACCTTGGACATCATTTTCGAAAGACATGGTTTTGATGTTTTTCATCCTGATTATCCTCTGGCAACGAAATATTTTTGAAGATAAGAAAACAGGAATGTGGGTGGGAATATCAATTGCTTTCTGTGCATTTTTAGCGATCTACGCCGTGAAATTCAATCCTCCTTATGATGGACTTCCTTATGCCGTTGATCAAGATATTCCAAAAAACATGAAGCCTTCTGAACCTTTGAAGTTTATGTATAAATATGAAAAAGATGGTAAAATGCTTGATTTGAAAGATATGCCAACTGATACTACTTATAAATTTAAAGAAATGATAACCTTGAATGCTGACGAAGCAAAAGCAAAAATTACAGATTATAATCTTTGGAAAGACGGTGATTCAACAGATTATAAGGCAGAAAGTTTTGTAGGCAAAAAGTTAATCATCATTATTCCCGTGGTGGCAAAAGCGAGTACGGATGATATGGGTAAAATTCGTGATTTGATAAAAAGTTTAGAAAAAACGGATGTAACTGTCTGGTTAGCAAGTGGTTCAGCATCTGATGAAGTTGAGAATTTTCGTCACGAATTCCAGTTGGGCGTGCCAGCATTAAGTGCCGATACGAAAGTTTTAAAAACTATTGGTAGAGCAAATCCGACTTTGTGGTTGTTGAAAGATGGTATTGTGAAAGGAAAATGGGCTCATGCTGATGTGCCTACTAAGGAGGAGATAATGAGTAAGTTTTAATTAATAGGTTTAAAGAATTTTCAATGCTCAATGGTCAGTTTACAATGGTCAAGTGTATAACTCCATTCTTACTTGAATATTGAAAATTCTTTTGTTTTTTAACTCTTATTTTCAAAGCATGAAAAATATTTTCCTAATAGGTATGCCTTCATCGGGCAAAAGCACTTTGGGCAGACAACTTGCCAAACGACTTGATTATCAGTTTGTTGATGCCGATGATTTGATTGAAAACCAAGAAATTGCCAGTATTTCCGATATTTTTAAATACAAGGGCGAAGATTATTTTCGCCTGATTGAAAGCAAAATTTTGAAAAGTATTCAACCTAATCAAAAAATTATTGTGGCAACGGGTGGAGGAATGCCTTGTTTTCATGATGGCATGGATTTTATTAAAGCCAATGGAACGAGTATTTTTTTGAATGTTTCGCCCGAAGATTTACTGAAAAGAATTCAAAAATCTGATGTCAATAATCGTCCTTTAATCGATAAAAAGACTTCTCTACAAGAACTTTTAGCAAGCATAAAAAAACGCTACGAAGACCGTTTAAAATATTATGAACAGGCTGATATTCAAATAGATGGGAGTATTGATGTTGAACAAATTTTGTGGTTACTGGAGGAAATTAATTGAATTAAAAAAGCCTTCCCAGAAGAACTGGGAAGGCTTTTTTTAATATTCAACAGCTACATTTATACCATTATTGTTCTTAAAAGAACACCCCAAAACTTACCAATCCTTTCACATAACTATTGTTGATTTTTGCCGAAGCAAAGTCCGTGCTATTCCCCAAACTGTAAGGAGTATATGAGGCTTGCGTACTTCCATACATACCCGTCACATCCACATAAAACTCATTCGTTCTATATCCAACGCCCGTTGAATAAATCATCTGAGAACGGTCAATTGTTTTGCTTCTGTCAAAGGCAGTGCTGTATGGATTTTGCATATAATTTACACCTCCTCTCAAACTGACATTTCCTATTCTATATTCACCACCAACCTTCATGTTCAATACATTATTATAGAATAATTTGACATTGTCAGTCGAATTCAATAAATCTTCGTAGATGTAGGCGTTTCGGTCTTGCGTGCTAATATTCATTCCTTTGTAAGCTACATATTCAACATCAGCAGAAATAAATCCTTTCTTTTTGAAGAAAAACGCTGCTCCACCACTTACTTTCAATGGCGTTCTGAGTTGATAATTATCTTGAAATGTCTCCGTTGAAAGTCTTGGAATATTAGTAATAAAAAAGTCGTTTCCTTTCTTAATAGTTTTATAACCAACGCTTTGCAATCGGTTTAAAATAGTTGCATCAGGTTTTGAACCGATGTTTATCCCTTTATTTGGATCAACGTCCACATTAAGTGAAGTTGAACTCGCCTCATCAACATCATACCAAGTTGGTGTTACGATTGTCAAACCAAAACGGACGGCATCACTTGGCTTAATGATTGCTCCAATCGTTAAATTCAAACCACTTCCACTTGATGTTAAGATACGAGTATCGGTGAATCCTTTTATCTCTTGGGCGGTTTGAAAAGTCTCCGAGAAATTTTTTACCGTTTCATAACGATAACTTGGAATTCCTAAACTACCACCAATATAAAATTTTTCATTGGCAGTTCCACCGTAAGCAATTGTCCACTGACTAACCCGTCCTGTTGATTGGAAATCAAGATTTTGATTCACTTTTGAATTTGGTTCAATGCCAGAAAAAGGAGTATTTGTATTATTAACGGCATCAATTAGGTAACCCCAGTAATATAAGTTGGCACTACTTGGAAAATTATTTGGACCGCCATTGTTTAATCCTCCTAATAACCCACTTTGTGTAATATTACCATTCTGTATTTGACGGTTCACTGATTCTGCGTAACTATCTGTAATTGAACTTGTTGCATTATTTCCGGTGAAATTAATATTATTGAAAAGGGTATTTTGACGTGAATAAGAAATGGCAAATGAACCTCTCCAACCATCACGATAAGAAGGCTCGCCACCACCAAAAACAACGCCAATATTGGCAATATTAAAATTATTTACGTCTGAACTGTTTGTACGATTTGGCTCAACTGCATAGATTGATTTATTACTAATACTTTGAAAAGCGGGCGTAAAACTGAATTCTGAACGAGTATAAAAACCTAAACCCGCTGGATTACCCACCGCAGAACTAACGTCTGCCCCCAAAGCAGAATGATTGCCCCCAATTGCTTGAAAACGTGCCGAACCCGTTACGGTAGGCTGTGAAAACATCTTTGCCATGGCTTCATAGCTGTTGTCCTGAGCAACGGCTTGAAGAGAAGCAAAAGTTAAAAATATTGCGAAAAAACCTATTGAGATTTTCATGTATTTAATGGAGTTAAAAAATGATGAAGGATAAGAATATAACTGCAAATATGACAACTAAAAATTATTATTCCCCTATACTATAAACGAAAAAATCCCCTCAAAGTTGCTTTTGAGGGGATTTCACGTGTTAATCTTTTGTTAATGTTATCTTGGACCTCTCGAACCACCGCCACCAGAACTTCCGCCTGATGAACTACCAGAAGAACTTCCACTTGACGAATTTCCTCCCCACGATGATGATGGAGTAGATGTGGTAGTTGTTGTGCTTTGCGTACGATTTGCCCCTGATGATGAATTGGAATTATCATTAGACCAGTTCCAAGAACTATTTGAACGACTATTTGTATTTGAACCACGATTTGGATTAGTCGTTGTTGTCGTCGTTGTGCTACTATTTCCATTGTCACGTCTTGGACGAGAATAATAATCGCTATTACCGTTAGGATTCGTATTATCGCTTCTGCTTCCACGAGTTACATTACCGCTGCTACTACCTGAATTATAATCTGTGTTGTAAGCAGATGATGAATAGGTATCTCTTGAACGTGGTGTACGAGTTGTTGGATTACTATAATTTCCATTTGCACCTGTTACGTTACTTCCGTAATTGTAAACGTAAGTGTTCCCGAAACCACCCCTTCCACCATAAAAGTTATTATATCCCCAAGGGTCATAGAAACTGTTTCCAAAACCACCACCCCATGAATTGAAACCACCATATCCAAAAGAATTAAATCCGCCATATCCAAAAGAATCAAATGGACTATATCCACCAAATCCAAAAGGACTATAACCTCCACCAAAACCGTATGGACTATGTCCAAATTGATCAAATCCACCACCCCATCTGTTCCATGAATTCCCGAAACCACTCCCAAAACCTAAGCCAAACGAAATGCCAGGGTTTCCGTACCAGTTGTTAAACCCAGACCCGAATCTATTGAAAGGAGAGTTGAAACCTCCATTATTAAACCCGTTATTAAAGCCATTATTAAAATTGTTAAACCCGCCTCCGTTAGACATTTGGTTTTGATAATATTGGCGAGAATTTATCCAATTTTGTGAATAATATTCATCTGTTCCTTGAACGTCGTTTCTATTTTGACCTCTGTATTCAGGGTTTTGATTTACATATTCTTCCTCTTGATTTTGTTGAAAACGCTCACGACTTGTTAAAGTAGCTGGGCGGGTTTCATTGGCAGAGGCGTACATATCGTCATAAACCTCTGAATTAGAAGAAGTTTTGGCGACTTGCTTAGAGGAACTACACCCCACCGCAAGACTCATCAACGCTGCGGCTGAAAAGAATTTTATGGATTGTTGAATGTTCATGACTTTATGATTTTAAAAAATTAAATACAAATAAAATAACGAAAAAATGTATGCCAGAAATAAGTGTTTTGCAAATTTTTCAAATTACTACCTTGATATTTCGTGTCAAACTTACTACAAAAACTTATCTTTGCAACGGATTTAACACCTCATTAACAAAATAATTTAAGGTTTAGTTTTTGGGTGATAACTATTAGGTATTGATTACTTATCATTTAGGTATTTATCTAAAAAATGAGGTGTAAAAATAATAATAAATTTAGGGTAAAACCTTTATCGTTTTAATGTTTTAGGACTATACATAAAAGACATTCAGATCAATGTTTACCCCTATGTTACTAACGAAATTATTGTGTAAAAATATATTATCATTAAAAAAGGGATTAGAATTTGATTAAAGTGGTAAAATTGGAACGCTGATGATACAAATACTTCGTAATGCAGATTTTCGCAGATAAAAATCCTCTTAAATTTGTACGGTTCGACGATTCGATTGCCGAAGGAATCTGCGTTCCGTTATTTTCCTTAATACAATTAACAAAAGCCAAAAATGAGCAAAAGCCTACCAAAACGTAGCGAAAATTATTCAGAGTGGTATAACGAACTCGTGAAAAGGGCTGATTTAGCCGAAAATTCTGCCGTGCGTGGTTGCATGGTTATTAAACCGTATGGATATTCTATTTGGGAAAAAATGCAACGTGCCTTAGACGATATGTTCAAAGAAACGGGGCATGAAAATGCCTATTTCCCGCTGTTCGTTCCGAAGAGTTTATTTGAAGCCGAAGAGAAAAATGCCGAAGGTTTCGCCAAAGAATGTGCCGTCGTAACGCATTATCGCCTCAAAAACAACCCTGATAAACCAGGCAAATTAATGGTGGATCCCGAAGCTAAGTTGGAAGAAGAATTAATCGTTCGTCCAACCTCGGAAGCCATTATTTGGAGTACCTACAAGAACTGGATTCAATCCTACCGTGACCTGCCTTTGTTGATAAATCAGTGGGCAAATGTGGTGCGGTGGGAGATGCGTACCCGCTTATTTTTGCGTACCGCCGAATTCCTTTGGCAAGAAGGACATACCGCCCATTCATCCAGTGAAGAGGCAATCGAAGAGACCGAAAAAATGTTAGAAGTTTACGCCACTTTTGCCGAAGAATTTATGGCAGTTCCCGTGATCCGTGGACGAAAAAGTGCCAATGAACGCTTCGCAGGGGCAGAAGAAACGTATTGCATAGAAGCAATGATGCAAGACGGACGAGCGTTGCAGGCAGGAACATCGCACTTTTTGGGACAAAATTTTGCCAAAGCCTTTGACGTAAAATTTGTCAGTAAAGAGAATAAACAAGACTACGTTTGGGGAACATCTTGGGGCGTTTCAACTCGTTTGATGGGAGCATTAGTCATGGCTCATTCAGACGATGAAGGCTTGATTTTACCCCCAAAATTAGCCCCAATTCAAGTGGTGATTGTACCAATTTTTAAGGGAGAAGAGCAATTAGACCAAATTTCGGAAGTTATAAATCCAATCGTGAAGGAACTTAAAAAGAGAGGCGTTTCGGTTAAATTTGATGTTTCGGATAAGCAATCACCAGGCTTTAAATTTGCTCAATACGAATTGAAAGGCGTACCCGTGCGTTTGGCAATTGGAGCGAGGGATTTAACGAATGGAACGGTTGAAATTGCCAGACGTGATACAAAAGAAAAAGCAACTTATCCGATTGATGGTGTGATAGATACGGTTATAAATCTGTTAGAAGACATCCAAACAAATATCTACCAAAGAGCCATAGATTTCAGAGCAAACCATACGTTCAAAGTAGATACGTGGGAAGAATTTATGAAAATAATCGAAAGCGAAGAATTAGGCTTTATGTTAGCCCATTGGGACGGCACGCCCGAAACCGAAGACAAAATCAAAGAATTAACCAAAGCCACAATCCGTTGCATTCCTTTGGATGCGGTGGAGGAAGAGGGAGCTTGTATTTTGACAGGTAAGCCTTCTGGGCGGAGGGTTTTGTTTGCTAAGGCTTATTGATTTTTAGAGGTTACAGAGATTGTTAGTATTTTTACAAAAGTTTCAGTGAATCTAAATAATATAGTCATGACAACAGCACAACAACTTGTAAATCAGGGGATTAGTTAAGGAATTAATCAAGGATTTAACCAGAGCATGGAAATAAAAGAAATCATGATTATCAAGAAAGGCTTGCAGTTAAGTTTGAATATAGAAACTATCGCAATGCTCGTAGATACCTCTGTTCAGAAAGTTGAACAGATTATTCAAAAAATAAAAATGGGATTGGTGTAATTTAAAAGGATTGGTGCAAAGAAGAGGCGATTCAACAAAGCTACTTTTCAATAAAAATAAAGTCCCTCAAATAATTTTATTTGAGGGACTTTATATGTTTTAGGGTATAATCAAATAGTAAATCACAATTCCAAAACCTCCGCCGAAACGCCTAATTCCATAAAAAGGCGTTGCCAATAAGTTGAAATGGCTGGATTGTTTTTCTTGCGTGAAGCCGTCGGTTCAAAAGGTTTTGCGATGAAAATCTGGGCTAATCCAATGTTGGTTAAATTGGGTTTCATCGCAATAACGTCCTCTCTTGCCCAACCCACGGCTGCAGCATCATCAATTGGAGGATTTGAGTGAAAATCACGACGATTAGGTGCTTTCATACTTTCAACCATATCTGAAAGGAAATATACTTTTACGTTATATCCCTTTGCAATGGTTCTATCAATCAATGGCAAAGCCGCCCAAAGGTCTGTACTCTTTCTGCTTGAAGACGTATTTTGTGAAGCCAATTGAGCAAAAGCTATCTTCTTGAATATGCTTTTTTCTTTTTCCAATGACATTGAGTATTCCGTAGATATTGCTTCAGAATCTGTTGAACTCGCCCCCGTTGTTTCTCCTTTTTCAGTTCTGCAAACCATATCAGCAGCCTTGCCTTTCCCCGTGTTTTCATGAACAAAATACACTTCTAATTTATCTCCTTTTGCCTTTATATTCTCGTCAATCAATTGATTAATTATTTTGGTGTACTTTTCATTTATAAATTTTTTATTAATATTTACGCTGACCGATTTATCAATAAAAACCATCGAACAAGTCTTTTGCTCCTCGACTTCTTGATATTTTTTGCCCGTATCAGTACAACTCAAAATTAGGCTTGCAGGAATTATTACGAAATAGTATTTTAATTGATTTTTCATGGTTATTGTGTGGGCATCTTAGAAATGCTTTGATAAAATTGTTTTAGCGGTTGTTAATATTAACATTGCAAAATAATCAGATTATTGTTATAAACGTCATTCATTGCGGTTTTTTCATTAATTTTAACCTAATTTTCTGACAACCGACATCAATAACGGATGATTGGTAACAAATAATATGAATCGAAATCAAAAAATATTTAGATGGGTGTTTGTCATTTTTACTTTGGCAATGGCAGCCTTAGCAATCAATATGGGCATGAATACTACCGCACCGTGGAATAAGAAAAAGTCAGTTGAAAGAGTATGGGGTGGAGATACTTTGAAAAGTAAGTAATTTAAAGTAGAAAAGGGTTGCGGAGACATTTCCACAACCCTTTTTCGTAAGTATATAAATCCTTATTTACGCATAAGTATTCAACATCACAGGCATTACTAACAATAAAATATCTTCGTTTTCTTTCTTGTCCGATGGAATAATTAAACCCGCACGGTTTGGTTGCGACATTTCCAGTGAAATCATGTTTGAGGAAATATTACCTAACATTTCTACCATGAATTTGGCATTAAAACCAATTTCCATTTCATCACCTTCATAATCGCACATCAATTTTTCGTTGGCTTCGTTTGAATAATCTAAATCTTCGGCAGAGATTACTAAATCGTTTTGAGCCAATTTTAAACGGATTTGATGCGTTGTTTTGTTTGAATATATCGAAATACGCTTCAAAGAACCCAAAAACTCCGAACGGTTAATCGTCATTACGTTTGGATTATTTTGAGGAATCGCATTTTCATAATCAGGGAAACGCTCGTCAATCAAACGGCAAATCATTCTGATGTTATTGAAGCTAAAAAAAGCATTTGCTGAACTAAAATCTGCCGTCACGGTCGTATCGTCAGACGGCAAAGTTGCTTTCAACAAAGTCAAGGCTTTGCGTGGAATAATCATCGTTGATTCATGTTCCGACTTCATGTCCGTTCTTCTGTAACGAATTAAACGGTGTCCGTCAGTGGCAACGAAATTGGTATATTCAGCCGATAATTGTACGTAAACTCCCGTCATGGCAGGGCGTAAATCATCGTTTGAAACTGCAAAAATAGTGTTCGCAATTGCAGAACCTAATACATCGGCAGGAATTGAAACAGATATACTTTTGGTTACTTGTGGCACTTTTGGGAAATCAATTGGATTCTCGCCCGAGAGTTTATAACGTCCATTTTCAGTAATAATCTCCGTTCCGAACGTGTCTTTATCAATCTTGAAAGTAATAGGTTGGTCGGGTAAACCACGAAGCGTATCCAGCATCAAACGAGCTGGAACGGCAATTGCCCCCGAGTCAGTTGATTCAATTGCCAAAGTTGTAATCATCACCGTCTGTAAATCAGAGGCGGTGACGGTCAATTGGTTTTGGTCAATTTGGAATAAAAAATTTTCCAAAATGGGAACAATTGGGTTGTTGGCAATTACTCCATTAACTGCCGAAAGCTGTTTGAGTAATACTGAGGAAGATACGACGAATTTCATTCTTGAAGATATTATAGTTAGCTGTTCGTTTTTTTAGTTATCCGTTACAAATAACACACAAAACTACAAATTAACCCTGAATTTACCTACTTCATGGATTGATGGCATCATTTTTTTATGAAAACTATTCGTAATGTTTTTACAAGGGAAAAATCATATTTCTGACCTTTCATGCAGATTATGGTTTTGAATGTTGAAGAAACTGAATAATTTTGTAGAAATAATTAAAACTAACAAGAATGAATTTTCAAGAACTACTCACGCCCGACGGCATCATCAGCTTAATTACCCTTACGTTCCTCGAAATTGTTTTGGGGATTGATAACATCATATTTATCTCTATTGCTGCTAATAAATTAGCGAAAAATGAACAAGCCAAAGCTCGAAATATTGGTTTAGTGTTGGCGATGTCTTTCAGAATTATTTTACTCTTCGGTATTTCATACATTATTGCTATGCAAGAACCTTTCACCTACATTAATTTGGGTTGGTTGAAGGCAGGAATCTCTGGACAAAGTTTGATTTTGTTCGTCGGAGGCTTGTTTTTGTTGTATAAAGCAACGTCTGAAATTCACGAGAAATTAGAAAAACACGACCCCGAAGATAAGCCTAAAACATCAGCATCAAGTAAATTGAACGCCGTTGTGATTCAAATTGCCTTAATCAATATTGTTTTTTCAATTGACTCAATTCTAACGGCAATCGGACTCACGCAAGTGCTTTCAATTATGATTGCGGCGGTGGTGATTTCGGTAATAATCATGATGGGATTCTCTGGACCAGTGGGTAGTTTTGTTAATAAACATCCTTCAATTCAAATGTTGGGTATGGCATTTTTGATTATGATTGGATTCATGCTCATTGCCCAAGCAGCACACGATGCCAACGTTTCAATTTTTAGTTCAACTGTTGGGGAAGTTCCGAAAGGATATTTATACTTTGCCATTGCCTTCTCGTTGTTGGTGGAGGTTTTGAATATTAAAATGCGGACTAAGACGGTTGAGGCGTAGAGTTTTGTAGATTTTGAAAGCCGTTGGAAACCCATTCCAACGGCTTTTTTTATTAAAAGAGAAAAATATTAATTTGTATTTATTAATTTTCTTCTTTAATTCAATAAAACCATTAAAAAATGACCGACCATTACAAAACCACCTTAAAAATTTTAGCCGAAATCCTAAAAGAAGAAAATTACGACCGTTGGGCAAATTGGATGCAGGAAGACATCAAATTGTGGGAAATCAACAAAAACACTGAACATCATTTACGTGCTTACGGAGGTATGGGTTCGTTCAACGATGTAAATGTTGGAGGGAACGACAATAAAGGAATTTGGAA
>JAYVRF010000154.1:0-20658 GCA_043756925.1 Arcicella sp.
TGTAGCCTGTCCATTTATCAGTAGTAATATGTGCGGTAGGGTCAATATGTTGATGAAATATTTTTGAGAGTTCTTCCGATGAAGTATTATCAATCTTCATGGCGTAAGCTCTTTTGATTCCATCGTCATTTTCACTCTTTTCAATAGCAAAAACAATGGTTGATTTAGTTTCATTTCCACGCCCCTGATGACCTTCTTCTTTTCCGCCAATGAAGGCTTCGTCAACGTCTATTTCACCCATTAGGGGGAATTGCTGGCTACTTTGCATGGCAATACGGACTTTTTGTTCAAATAACCAAGCGGTCTTGGGATTTATCCCAAGGCTTTTTGATAATTGATTTGCCGATATACTTTTAGAGGTTGTACTCATTTGAAATACAATCATAAAAGCCTTTCGTAATGGAAATTTCACCTTATGAAAAAGTGTTCCAGAGGTAACAGAATCTTTATTGAAACACTTTTTACAACGTTTTACGTAAATATCCTTACTATGGTGATGTTCTTTGCAACCACACTTTGGGCAAACAAAACCATTACTCCATTTATGATGTGCTAAATAGAATTTACAGGATTCATCATTATTAAATTTATCCGTAAACTCTAAAAGCTCCATACCTTTGAAAATATCCATGATTGATAACTGGTTGGTTATCATAAATATACGAAAAATTTAGCACTCAGTAGCTATCTGGTAAATTCTAGTAGAATTTATCTAACCCCTAAATTCTCTTCTATGATACGATTTTAAATATTTGAAAATCAAGTATTTAGTTATTAGGCATTTTATAATTTTTCACCTTCAAATAATCCTTCGAGTCGATCGGTCTGAATACCTGCAAGACATTTTCTTTGTTTTTTACCGATGGCTTTTTGTAATCTCTGCTGGTTTCATCATAAGAGGCTCTGACTCCCCTATTGGTATCTCTTTTGGCTACTGCCTTTGCCTTGTTTACGTGTTTGTAATTGTGGATGCTGTAACCTGGGTCATTGGCATGGATTTCTTGTGAAATCGTTCCAAAATTTAGTAGTGCTGCTAACAAAATTAATGTGTCCATGGTTTTTGAGATTTTGTTTTATTTGTGTAACAAAGCTACTACCTCAATCTTAACCTCGTATTAATCAGACCTTAGAAGTATATTAGAATTAAATAATTATGCTTCTACCATGATTATTTTATGGGAAGAATTATAGTAAACGTAGTTCCCTCATTTTCAGATGATTGCACAGAAATTTTCCCTTTATGCAAATTAATAATTTTTTGGGTTAATGACAATCCAACGCCGTATCCTTTAGTATTTCGAGCATTTGAACCACGCCTAAAAGACTCAAAAATAGCACTTAATTCATTAATTGGAATAATTGAGCCTCCATTTTGAAATGTAATCAGAATTTCTTTGGGATTTACTTTAAAACTAACTTTTACCAACTGATTTTCAGAAAATTTAATGCCGTTTTCCATTAAATTCAAGAAGACGGTGTATAATAATGCTTCGTTTCCCCTAACTTCTGGGAAAGTATCGGATTGCTCATCTAACTGAATAATAGCTTGATTTTTAGCATTTTTCTTCAATAAAATATCCCTAACTTGAAAAGCAATTTCGGCAACATTAATTTGTTTGAAATTCGTTTGGTAATCGTCAGAATCAATACTGGTTATATCTAAAAGATTGTTAGTCAGACGATTAAGCTGTTGTACATCTTCCAAAACGGATTGAATCATCAATTTTAATTCCTGTGGATTATCATTTGCTAACAATGAAACTTGAATTTGTCCCGTGATGGCAGTTAAGGGCGTGCGAAGTTCGTGTGAAGCGTGCGAAACGAATGAACGTTGAAGCCTAAACGCTTTTTCGAGGCGGTCGAGCATTTTATTAAATCGTTGAGCAAGTTGGGCAATTTCATCGGTTTGATTGCCTTCATCAAGCCTTAAATCAAGTTGTGATGCTCCTCCAATTTTATCCACGCTTTTAATGATTTTTTGAATTGGAGTTAGTGATTTACCAGCAAAAAACCAGCCAGCCAAACACACAATCATGACCATCAAGAAAACGCCAAAACTAAGCATTATACCCAAATTTCGTTGTTTGCTAAACCCGTATTTATCTAAGGCTGAGGCAATTATAATTAAATCTTGTTTGTCTTTTTTAAAAACTAAACCAATTGCTTCTCGATTTTTGTCTTCAAAATATAATTCTTTTAATTGACGGATTTTATCAAGCATTTCGGGTTTAATTTCCATATAATCAGTTCCAGATTCATATTCAATTTGATTTTTGAAATTATAAACCACAATTTCCTCTTGATCCAAAACCGTCATCTGATTTTTATCTAATAATTTCAATAAGTCAGGACTAATTTCTTCTTTACCAAATAAAATTTCTGCCGAAGTCATAGCTTCCTCACGCAGACGAACAGTAAATTCTTCCTGCCGATTATATTCACTTTCAAAATAAATAATAATACAAAAAACAATGAGCAAAGTAGAAACAATGCCTGAAAAAAGGAGCGTAAGTTGAGTTCTGATAGTCATAGTCTCAAAAATACAATAAAGCATTTGAGTAACCAGAGATTATGACATTAGAATTCGTTTAGATTTTGTCTATTATCTTTACTTTTGAATTAAACAATTAACAAAATGACAAGACAAAATATACTCACAGGTTCGCCATGGGAGGAAAAAATGGGTTATTGCCGAGCCGTCAGAATCGGGAATATTATTGAAGTATCAGGCACAGTTGCCATCGTGGACGGTGAGAAAGTGAAAGCCGATGATGCCTACGCACAGACGTTAAACATCTTGGAGCGTATCGAAAAAGTGTTGGAAGAAGCGGGAGCAGGCATGAAAGATGTGATTAGAACAAGGATTTTTACGACTGATATTTCTCAATTTGATAACATTGCAAAAGCCCATGGAGCATATTTTAAGGACATTAAACCAACAACGGGAATATATGAAATCAGTAAACTGGTTTCTCCCGAATACATGGTAGAGATTGAATTTACGGCTGTTTTATAACCGATTTTATAAAATCCTTGCATCAAATTCTCCAAAATTGAAATCATCAAAACGAATAAAGCCCCGCTTGTAAGCGAGGCTTTGTTTGTTCTTGTTGAAAGTTTGTATTAGTAAAACGATGAACGTTTATAAAAGTTTTACGTTTGAAAAATAGTAAGATAGTTTTTCAATATATGGCGAAATATTTTTAGAGTCTATTAAAAACCCAGATTTCAACGATTTATGAAGCAACAAACCATTTATGAAGTGGCAGTTATTCCAATTGGTTCATTAAATACGATTCGGAAAAAAGAGACCATTTTAAATTATTTCTCAAATCTCAGCAAATGCCTCGACCAATTGAAGTCGGCATTGGCAATCAATGGTTGGGACTCGAAGATTAATTATACCGCTGTTTACAGAAGCATGAAAGAGAAAGGAAAATTTGTGGCAGAATTTAGTTTGGCGGGGAATAAAATTTTTAAGGTTGCAATTACGCTAAAAACCATAAACCCAGCTTTAACAATGTTGGGAATTGAGGAAAAACCCGTGTAGCCTGATTCACCAGAATTGGATGTTTAAGTCCGATTCTGGTGAATCAGGCTACAAATGCAAAAGAGCTTCTTGCTTTAATAATTCTTTATCAATCGGCACAACGCCAACTGACTCACAAACCAACCCTCCTCCCAAATTTGAAAGCCCCGCAATGAGCTCGGGAGAAAGTCCCAACGCCAAGCAACAAGCTGCAATTGAAATAACGGTATCGCCCGCACCCGATACATCCGCAATGGTGCGAATATGAGCAGGAATTGATTTTTTTTCACCTCTAAAATCAATGTAAACGCCTCTTTCTGAAAGCGTTAGAAAAACTCCACCTAACGATAAGGTATTCTTTAGCATCGTTACGGCATCCGATAATTCATCAGGATTTTTTACATCAAAATGAATCGCTAAACCTTCTTTCAATTCCTTTAAATTAGGTTTAAAAAGTGTGGCTTTTTGATAATACAGAAAGTTGCGTTTTTTGGGATCAACGATGGTAGGAATGTCATAATCGTTGGCAAAGGAAATAATGTCGTAGATTAATTCTTTGGAAAGAACACCCTTATCATAATCTTCAAAAATAATGACGTTTGCATCCTTTGCTAATTCCTTTATTTTATCGCTAAGTGTTTGACATTCAGCTTCATTAATCAATTTATCAGTTTCAGTATCAACCCTTACAATTTGTTGAGAACCCGCAATAATTCTTTCTTTTACGGTGGTAATTCGGGTTTCAGATTGAATAATTCCTTCGGTTGAAAGGTTTTGTTCTTTCAATAAATTCAGCAAAGAATCACCGTAAGAATCCGTACCGATAACGGAACAAATGATGGGTTCGGCACCGAGTGCTTGAACGTTCATCACAACATTTCCAGCACCGCCTAAACGAATTTCTCGACTGCGGACATTAACCACGGGAACGGGAGCTTCGGGCGAAATTCTTTCTACTTTTCCCCACGTGTAGGCATCAAGCATTATATCGCCAATGATGAGGACTTTAAGATTATTGAAGTTATTAAATATTTCTGGAATTGTCATTTTGAGGTATTTTTTAAAATACAAAAGTACCAAAAGTTCACAAAAAGCCTTTTGTTTACTTTTGATACTTCTAAATTTGCTATTTTAATTTTAAAGTTCTTATCCACCAATCGTAGTCATAGATTCTGAAATCACTGATTTACGTCCCCGTTCTGCTTCAAAACCATCTTTCGGACGATTTTTAAATACTTGTAAAAAAGTATTTTTAAGGTCTTCGTTCGTGATTCCATCTCTTAATAAATCTCTAATATTCAGCACGCCATCGTCGTACAAACAGGTTTTTAAATCACCCGTTGCAGTTAGGCGTATCCGATTACAAGTTCCGCAGAAAGTACGTGAAAAGGCGGCAATAATGCCAATATTTCCTTGGTAATTGGGTACTCGGTAATTATAAGAAGTTGAATTAGGAGAATCTATAAGTTTTTGTAAATCAGGATGTTGCGATTTTATTTCGGATAAAATACGATGTAAATTCCATTCCAATTTTGGATAATGCGAACCTTCACCATTAAAAGGCATTTCTTCAATAAAACGAATGGAAACAGCATGATTTCGGGTTAATTCTACCAATGGTAAAATATCTTGGGTATTCTTCCCATCCATCACCACAGCATTAACTTTTACTTCAAAACCAGCATCCAATAAATCAAAAAGGGTTTTATAAACAATATCAAATTCATCACGACGAGCAATTTCAAAAAAGCGTTTTTTATCCAACGTGTCCAAACTCAAATTGACGGCACGAACGCCCATTTCTTTCATTTGGCGGATATATTGTCCCGTTAAAATTCCATTGGTAGTAATATTTAATTCGTTAATTCCCTCAATTTTAGACAATTGATACATGAAATCAATCATGTTGAAACGCACAAAAGGCTCGCCACCAGTGATTCTAACTTTTGAAATTCCCAATTCAGAAAGTACCGAAACCGTCCGTAACATTTCCTCATAGGTTAGTAATTTCGACTTTGGAAGATATTTCACGCCAACTTCGGGCATACAATAAAAGCAACGGAGGTTACAACGGTCTGTTACCGCCAAACGCAAATACGTTATTGGGCGACCGTGATTATCGTAGATTATATTAGGAGTTTGACTTAGCACTTTTTAAGGTATTTCTTTGTTGAACAAATTTAGGGAAAATACGGTAACTCAAAGTATTACTTCGATACTTTGTCTAAATTAACATTAAAATTGAACAATCATGAAATACAAAATCAATCTTTTCGGGATAACAAAGGATATTGTCGGGAGCAATGTAACGGAAATAGTAGTGAGTCAATCGGCTGATGTTCAAGCAGTTTTGGGAGAATTAAAAACTAATTATCCAAAATTAAAAGACATTAAATCGCTGTTAGTGGCAGTGAATAATGAATATGCGGAATTAGATTTAATTTTGTTAGAAAATGATGAAATTGCCTTGATTCCGCCTGTGAGTGGGGGTTAAAAGTTGTTAATTACCAATATTTCCTAATTCCAAATGACATTCCAAGCACATTTTCATAGACATCACCATAATCAAAACCCAAATCTGAAACCAATTGCGAACCACCAAAAAGTTTGATGGGAGTAAGCGTTTTAATTCCTAATGAAAACTGTCGAGAAGGCGTTTTTAGGTCTTTGATATAATGATTAGCATAACTTGCTTTTAATTGATATTGAATTTTTCTGGGAGTTAAAGTGCCTTTCATTCCTACGTGAAATGCTACAAGATTTGACATTAATACATCTTGAAAAACATCAGTACTTAATTTCCCTTTAAAGTCTTTCCTTGGAAAAATGAAGGGAGTGCTAATTGCATTGCCTTTGTATGTGAAACTATTTGCATATTGACCATGATTAAAATAATTATCATCGGCTTCCCAGCGTTCTGGAGATAACCCGGTTAATTTAAAAAACCCTGATACATAACGAGATTGGTTTAAAGTATACATCATTTCAAAAACAAATTCTTTTACTTTTTCATTTTTAAAATTTGTGACTTTTACGCCATATAATCCATCTTCAAATTCTGTAACTCCTGAATTAGTAGCTAAATATTCAAATGGTCCTTGTTTATAAACGAAAGCTCTTCTGCTTTTTCCAGTAATTTCAAAACCTAAATCGAAAGAACCAGAGTGATTCCCAAATTGATATTGTTTATCATAATCTGAATATTTGGTCAAATCGACACCATTAAACCAGGGTCTTTCTTTGATAGGGATTACAACTGATAAATAAACAGGTAATTCAGAATAATAGTAAACTTTTGTGTTATCTGGTAAGGTTGTTTCTCCACCCCATTGAACATTATGAGTTATACCGCCATAAAACTTAAATCTCGAATTTGCCCTACCAACTCTTGCATAAAATGATTTTTGATGTAAATAATAATTCTCGACTACTCCATCATCAAACCAACCATGTGCATAACTCACTTTGGCAGCAAAAAGTCCTTTAAATCCTAAATTCACCCAATTTGGCGTAAGGAATTGTACCTTCGGCATTGGAATCGCATTACCTGACAGTGTGATGGGTCCCGTTCCGATGCCCGATGAATCCGATAATCCCATGACCTCTTGTCTACGTCCACCCCAAATTTCAAATATGCCTGCTTTTGCTTTTATGTAAGCTTCGGGTAGAATAAAATCCACGCCACCTTGGTTGATATTGGCAACGGAATTTAATCCATATCCCCAATTATATTTTTTAATTTTACTATTTTTCGTAGCGTATTCTTGATAAAATCCTCCACGTAGAGTAAAATTCGTTCCTGTATTTGGAACAACTCCTAAAACATTTGCTCGAAGCCAAAAAGGCGTTTGTGAAGCACTGGCAACTAAAACACCAGATTCTACGAAACTTCTTCTTGCTATCCTTATGGTATCTTGACCAAAAGAACTAAGGGTTTTTGAAAGTATAATTTGTAAAAAAATTATTTTAAACAGTAGTTGAAGTTTCATTAACCAGAAATTTATGGATGAATGATAGTTAGCTAATTATTACAAAAATAAGTTTTTTTATCTTAAAATCAATTTTTTAAAATGTCTTCGTAGAATCGCCCAGTGAATTCTCAAATAACTATCTCCAAAACATTTAGAAGTATCCCTAAAATTTGTCTAATTTTGTCAGTAGAAAAATAACCCATCGTTAATTGTAATTTAATCAAGATTTAATAGTAAGTATCAGATTTTAGTGATTAACTTTTAGATTTTGAACAAGTATTTATTTTCAGATTTAAAGGTAAACTTTGTAATTAACATTAAACATCTAAACTCTAACACCTTGGAAATAAGGTTATTTCATTCCAAATCACAAAGTAAAAGTCATGTCTGACGCAGTTAAACACGAGTGCGGTATAGCACTTATCCGTCTTCGGAAAGATTATCAGTATTACATCAATAAATACAATACGCCCTTATACGGCTTAAACAAATTGTATTTAATGATGGAAAAACAAGTGAACCGAGGGCAGGACGGAGCGGGTGTTGCCAACATAAAAATTGATGTCTCCCCAGGACATCGGTACATCAGTCGCTATCGTTCAGTCGAACAAAATGCAGTGCCTGATATTTTCAGAAAAATCCACAAAAAATTCCAAAAAGCCTTTAAAGGACATAAAGACAAACTGAAAGACGCTCAGTGGATTCAAGAAAATATTGCCTTTTCGGGTGAAGTTTTATTGGGTCATCTGCGTTATGGAACGCACGGACAGAATGAAATTGAGAATTGTCACCCGATGTTGAGACAATCCAATTGGCGTAGTCGGAATTTAGTAATGGCTGGAAATTTCAATATGACAAATGTTGACGAACTTTTCGATAAATTAGTTTCGTTGGGACAACATCCAAAAGAGAAAGTTGATACTGTAACGGTGATGGAAAAAATTGGACACTTTTTGGACGAAGAAAATCAACGCCAATTTGAGTATTTTAGAAGCGAATATCAAAATCCAGAACTATCGGATATTATTGAGGAAAACATTGATTTACAACGAGTACTGCAACGTTCATGCCGTGATTTTGACGGTGGATATGCGATGGCTGGACTCACAGGATACGGTGCTGCGTTTGTTGCCAGAGATCCCGCAGGAATTAGACCCGCCTTTTATTATGCCGACGATGAAGTCGTAGTTGTGGCTTCCGAAAAACAAGCGATTAAAACCAGTTTTAATTGTGATTACAACGAAATAAAAGAGATAAAACCTGGTTATGCTTTGATTGTTGATAAGCGGGGGAATTACTCCCAAAAACAATTTATTGACCCAATCGAAAGGAAATCTTGTAGTTTTGAACGCATTTATTTCTCACGGGCTTCTGACCCAGATATTTATGCTGAACGCAAAAAATTAGGACGTTTAGCCATTCCACAAGTGCTTCAAGAAGTTGATTACGACTTAAAAAATACCGTATTTTCTTACATTCCAAACACTGCCGAAACTGCCTTCTTAGGAATGATTGAAGGTTTGGAAGACCATCTTGCCAAAGAACGTAAGAAGGCAATTTTGGAAGGAATTCTCTTTGAAAAAGACCTTGACGATTTACTGACTTTCCGTCCGAGGGTTGAGAAATTAATTTCAAAAGATGTAAAATTGCGTACCTTTATTACCAACGATGCCGACCGTAATGATATGGTTGCTCACGTATATGACACCACTTTTGAGGTAATTAAAAAGGGAACGGATAATGTAGTTTTAATTGATGATTCTATTGTTAGAGGCACAACCTTGGAGCGTTCAATTGTGAGTCTTTTGGATAAATTAGGACCTAAGAAAATTGTTATTGTGTCGTCTGCCCCACAAATTCGCTATCCCGATTGTTACGGAATTGATATGTCGAGAATGAAAGAATTTGTGGCTTTCCGTGCGGCTTATCAATTGTTATTAGAACGAAACATGGACGAAGTTTTGGAAGATACTTTGGGACGATGTTTGGCAGCAATCGAAATGGGAACCGCCACCCAACAGAACTACGTAAAGGCAATTTATGAACCATTTACGGTTGAAGAAATTTCGGAAAAAATTGCTGATATTGTAAAACCAAAAAACTTAAAGGCTGAATTAGTTATCATTTATCAAACCGTTGAAAATCTCAACAAAGCGTGTCCGAACGATACAGGAGATTGGTATTTTACAGGAAATTATCCAACGCCAGGCGGAAATAAAGTAGTGAATACTGCCTTTGTTAATTTCATGAAAGGCGTTGAAATTCGGGCGTATTAATTGATTGCTAATTGACAATCAATAATTAATAGTTGAAAATAAATAGCCCGAAAATCTCATCAGTTTTCGGGCTATTTGTTTTCAACTATTCTCTATTAATTATTCCCTATTAACTAAAAAACAGCCTTCACCATTCTATCTTTCCCAAACATATCTTTCACCACTTCAACATACCGAAAACCTTGATTCCAGAATAATTCTGCGGTTTCTAAACCGAAGGCTTGATTAATTTCCACAACGCATAACCCATTAATAATCAGATTTTTAGATGCAAACTCTGCGATGGCTTTGTAAAAAATTAAAGGGTTTGAATCTTCCACAAAAAGTGCCAAATGTGGCTCATAGTCCAAAACATTTTGCTCCATTTCTGACTTTTCAGCGTTCATTACGTAGGGCGGATTACTGACTATTATTGAGAAACGAGGAAAGGAGGAAGGAGGAAAGTTTAATATATCTAATTGCTCAAAAATCACATTTACATTATTTCTATTAGCATTTTCTTTGGCTATTTTTAGGACTTTTTCTGAAATATCATACGCATAAACTTGTGCATTGGGCAATTCACAAGCCAACGAAATTGCAATACAACCTGATCCAGTTCCTAAATCTAAAACACTAATTGGAGATTGAGCAACACTGCCGACGGCCGACGACCAACTACTAACTACTAATTGAACAAGCTCTTCTGTTTCGGGTCGTGGAATTAATGTATCGGGTGTAACCTTAAATTTTCTACCATAAAATTCTGTTTCTCCAATAATATACTGCACAGGTTCCTGGGCTTTCAATCGAATGATAATATCTTGAAAATCACATGATTGATTCATAAAATTATCCAATAAAATATCTGTTTTTGAGAGATTCAAATAGTGTTCCAGTAATAAATAAACAATGGATTTTGCTTCGTTTTCTTCATAAACGGAAGTAATTTCGGAGATTAAATGATTAAAAAGTGTTTTTGCAGCCATTGTATTTTATAATTAAAAAGCAAAGTTAATTTAATTAGAAGATAAATCAGAAAATGTCACACTCACCAATCACAACTCACGAGCAAAGCGTTGTCCGTTCACAACTATTTATGCAACGTGCTTTACAACTCGCTCAATTGGGTGCGGGTACAGTTTCACCAAATCCGATGGTGGGCTGTGTAATTGTGCATAATGGAAAAATTATTGGGGAAGGCTATCACCAAAAATATGGTGATGCTCATGCGGAAGTCAATGCTGTTAATGCTGTTTCAGATAAGCCATTACTCTCAGAATCAGATATTTACGTTACGCTTGAACCTTGTTCTCATTTTGGAAAAACCCCTCCCTGTGCAGATTTGTTGATAAAATATAAATTCAAAAAAGTAATCGTTTGTAGTTATGACCCAAATCCCTTGGTGGCGGGTCAGGGAATTGAAAAATTACGTCAGGCAGGAATTGAAGTTGAAGTTGGATTATTAGAAGAGGAAGGAAGGGAATTGAACAAGCGATTTTTTACTTACATCGAAAAAAAACGTCCCTATATAGTCCTAAAATGGGCAGAATCTGCTGATGGATTTATTGCCAAGAAAAACTACGAAGCTGTTCAGATTTCCAATCTTTTGTCGAGAAGATTTGTCCATAAAATGCGTTCGGAAGAGGATGCAATTATGATTGGCACAAATACCGTAAAATACGATAATCCAATATTAAACACTCGCTTTTGGACTGGTAATAATGCCGTTAGAGTGCTGATTGACAAAGAGTTATTATTATCTAAAAACTTATATGTTTTTGATAATTCACAGAAAACTATTTGCTATAATTCATTGAAAGATGAAATTATTGGAAACAATATTTTCGTAAAAACTCCCTTAAATACGTCCATTGAACCATTTATATTAGAAGACCTTTACCAACGAAAAGTACAATCTATCATCATTGAAGGAGGTACAATTTTACTGCAAAGTTTTATTGATTTAAAACTTTGGGATGAAGCATTTATTTTGAAAAGTGAAATTATTTTGGAGCAAGGAATTGATGCTCCTATGATTAAAAGGAAAGAAGTTTTGAGCCAAAAATTAGGAGATAATTTACTGACAAAGGTACTCCCAACGTTGAAAACTTAAATTCTTTATCTCCCCTTCCTCTCAATTTCCTTTAAATTCTCCAATTTTTTATTCCGTAAGAATCCATTAATATCTTCAAAATGCTCTAAAACCCGTTTGTTGCCAAATTCAAAGACTTTTTCGGCAAGTCCGCTTAGAAAATCTCTATCGTGTGAAATCAAAATTATTGTGCCTTCAAAAGCCTTCAACGCATCTTTTAGAATGTCTTTTGTCTTTAAGTCTAAGTGATTAGTTGGTTCATCAAGAATCAATAAATTAACAGGTTCGAGCAACAATTTTACCATTGCCAAACGAGTTCTTTCTCCTCCTGACAATACATTTACTTTCTTATGTACATCGTCCCCACCAAACATAAATGCGCCCAAAAGGTCTTTGATTTTCGTTCTGATTTCACCAACTGCAATATTATCAATCGTTTGGAAAACCGTTAAATCTCCATCTAATAGTGCCGCTTGGTTTTGGGCAAAATAGCCAATCATGGAGTTATGCCCCAATTTCATTTCACCTTCAAAATCAATTTCGCCCATAATTGCTTTCACGAGTGTGGATTTACCTTCCCCATTTTTACCTACAAATGCCACTTTCTCACCTCTTTCAATCGTTAATCGAGCATCTTTGAAAACTAAATGGTCATCATATTTTTTGGTTAAATCTTCAATAATCACAGGATAATTTCCTGAACGTGGAGCAGGTGGAAATTTCAGATTTAAAGCCGAAGTATCAACTTCATCAACTTCCACAATATCCAATTTTTCCAACATTTTCACCCTTGATTGCACTTGCAAAGTCTTGGAATACGTCCCTTTAAAACGATCAATAAATTCTGTGGTATCGGCAATAAATCTTTGTTGTTCAACAAACTGCTTTTTTTGTTGTTCTTGACGCTCTTTTCTGAGTTGGAGGTAATGAGAATAATTGACTTTATAATCATAAATTTTTCCCATCGTGATTTCAATAGTCCGATTGGTAATATTATCCACAAAAGTTCTATCGTGCGAAATCACGATTACTGCTTTGGCAGAATTTACTAAAAACTCTTCTAACCATTGAATTGACTCAATATCTAAATGATTCGTTGGTTCATCCAACAAAATCAAGTCGGGGTCTTGCAAAAGGATTTTTGCCAATTCAATTCGCATCCGCCAACCACCACTAAATTCATTGGTTTTGCGAGTAAAATCTGTACGGAGGAAACCTAAACCTAATAAAGTTTTCTCAACTTCAGCATCGAAATTAATTTCTTCGATAGAATAATATTTCTCACTAACTTCCGAAACTTGCTCAATGATATCCATGTAAGCATCTGATTCATAGTCAGTTCTGGTTTCTAATTGATTATTTAATTCATCAATCTTGGCTTTCATACCCAAAATTTTTGAGAAAGCTTTGGTCGTTTCTTCAAAAACCGTAGAATCATCTTCCATCAAAAGATGTTGAGGAAGATAGGCAATTATAGCATCACTTGGAGCAGAAATTTTGCCTCTCGTGGCTTTGTCTTTTCCCGCAATAATCTTCAATAAAGTAGATTTACCCGCCCCATTTTTACCCATTAAAGCTATTCTGTCTTTTTCGTTGATGTTGAAAGTTACATCACTAAACAAAGCTCGTCCACCGAACTCAACTGTTACGTTATCTACTGAAATCATGATTTTCTTAAATGAGGTGCAAAGATACGATTTTGTGTTAAATGTTGAATTGAATTAAAGGATTGATTTATTTTATAATCAGCTATAAGTATTATTTTTTACATACTTTTAGCTGATTATAATTTTATATTTAGCTTAAAGCCAATATATTTGTACAGATATAGCTGATTATAAAATAATGAAAAAAATTATTGGTAGAGAAATAGAAATAGAGACGTTAAAAAAGGTTCTGGAAAGTTCACAACCTGAATTTGTAGCTGTATATGGTCGTAGAAGGGTTGGCAAAACATATCTGGTTAAACAATTTTTTGATAATCAATTTGCTTTTTATGTAACAGGCATGGCTAATGTGAATATGGCTCAACAACTCAGTAATTTTTATAGTGCTTATAATCAATATTCAAAAAAACCACTTGAAAAAACGCCTAAAACTTGGTTTGAAGCATTTGAATATCTCCGTAAATTGTTAGAAGACAGCACTTTAACAACAAAAGTGGTCTTTATTGATGAATTGCCTTGGTTGGACACTCCACGAGCAAATTTTGTTTCCGCCCTTGAATATTTTTGGAATAGTTATGGGTCAAGTCAAGATAATTTGAAATTAATCGTTTGTGGTTCGGCAGCTTCTTGGATGATTAATAAATTAATAAATAATCGTGGAGGTCTGCACAATAAAATTACTGAACGAATCGCTTTAAAACCATTTACGCTTAAAGAAACTGAATTGTTTTTACAATCAAAACAGATTTATTTGGAACGTTATCAAATTCTTCAAGTTTACTCGGTTATGGGTGGCATACCTTTTTACTTAAATGAACTTGAGATGGGATTGAGTTCTTCCCAGAATGTTGATAAAATCTGTTTTTCAGAGTCCAGTTTGTTGAGAACAGAATATCAAGAATTGTTTTATTCCCTCTTTCAAGAAGCTCTAAGTCATGTTGCCATCATCGAAGCGTTGAGTAGGAAGGCGAAGGGATTAACGAGAGATGAAATTATAAAAACAAGCAAAATATCAAATGGAGGCACAATTTCTAAGGTTTTGGAAGAATTAGAAATGAGTGGTTTTATCAAAAAATATGTACCATTCGATAAAAAAATAAAAAGTAGTCTCTATCAACTAACAGATCCCTATTCCTTATTTTACCATAAATTCATCAAAGATTCAAAAGCTGTGGGCGAGAATACTTGGATTAATTTGATGGATAGTTCAAAATATCGGGCTTGGAGTAATTATGCGTTTGAATATGTGTGTATGAGTCACATTGAAAATATCAAAAAAGCGCTCAGTATTCAAGGGGTTTATTCCGAAATTTCCTCGTGGGTAAGTCGTAATGCTGAAAAAGGCACACAGATAGATTTACTAATAGATAGAAAAGACAACGTAATTACAGTTTGTAAAATCAAATTTGCCAATGATGAATATGAAATTACGAAGTCATACGCCAATGATTTGAGGAATAAACTAAACCTTTTCAAATCAGAATCTAAGACTCGTAAAACCCTATTTTTAGCCATGATTACAACTTTCGGCATAAAAACCAATCAATATTCTTTGGGCTTAGTCCAGAATTCTATTACGATGGATGCTCTTTTTGAATAAATTTAAAATTACAATTTCTCTTAACTAACCATTTTAATGAAATACCTTTTTACATTACTGATTTATTTTTTTTGTAGTAATTTCTCACTCTTCGCTCAGGCAGATAGCACCCCATCCGTACGTCCAAGAAATGTGTTTGACATTGAAAAAAATAGTTTCATTTTCCCACACGTTTGGAAGCCTGGGATATTAAAAGCTGCTGTTGGTTTATCTTCTACAAAATTTCCCTTGGATTATATAGAATCTGCTCTCAGAATTCCCATAATTGATATTTCGGCTACCATTGGATTGCCGAAAGGCTTTGATTTATTGGTAAATATTAATTCAGTTTATATCGCAAATCAAGTAAGAATGGGAGCGCATTGGAACAGACAAGGCAGGACTTTTTCAACTAAAATTGGGTATGATGGCGGCTTTATTTTTGGAGCTTTAACCCAGTTTGGTTTTGATAATCGTACTTCGGCGTGGTCGCATTATCCGAACGCTTCCATAGGTTTTAAAGTTAAGGATATTGCCATTACGCTAAAATCGGAGGTCAACTTGGTAACTTATATCAAAACCACCGCTGGGGGTGTAAAAGTAACGGAGTTAAAAGACTTTCTGAATGGTGGTTCAGTGGGTATATACGTTGAACAACGTCTTTGGGCAAACCATGTTTTGATTGTGGGCGGGCGGGATAATTACGTAAAATATTATTATCCAATTTGGCCCTCATTCAGTGCTTTCAATAGAAATTATCACAATGTTGAATTATTTATTGGTCTGATTATCAAGTAAATAGGGATTAGGGATTAGGGAAGTTACCAATAGGTTTGCACATATTTGTACAAATGCGAAACATTATTCAAAAATACAATACAATTAAGTCAACAATGAAATTTTCAACATTAAACTTATACAAAATCATAATTTTCCTATTGATAAATTCTTTTTTTATCAGTAGTTGTAACAATTATGACTTACCCGAATCCATTAATGTAAAACCTCCAATTACTGATGGAAAACCCTTATCGAACAATTCAAAAACAAAATTTGAAGGGATTTATAAGGTAATAAAAGGGAATGATGTTTTTGGAGATACGCTCATTTTGAAGTGGAATAGTAAAGGAAATTTATCCATTTTTGGAGGAGCAAATGGCGTATATGCTGTAACAAAAGGCGTTAAAAAAGACTCTTCCATTTACATTTATGGTTATTGGCGATTTGGGTTAAATTCTGAAACAGGTGCGGTGAATTTACAGTTAAAACCGAGTGATGGAAGCAATGCTATTTTATCCCAAAATCAAAATATTCCTTCAAATCTAATGGTTAAAGGCACTTATGGTTCTGGAAATGAAACGCCAGAAACCCCGTTAGAATTGGTTTATATAAGACCATTTTCTGAAAAAGTATTGAAAAATGAATTTGAAATATTAGCTCATCGTTCAGGAGGAAGAACTTCTGACTTGGTTGGTGTTTCTGAAAATTCATTAGAAATGATTGGATTTGCGGAGGACTTGGGTTCAACGGGTGTGGAGATTGATGTGAGATTAACCCGTGATAACGTTCCAATTCTTTATCATGATGAAGATACCAACATCAGATTGACTCGAAAAAGTCCTTTGAATGGACCTATTGCTAATTTTAGTTATCCCGAAATATCAAGATTTATTCGTTTAGTAAACGGTGAACGAATCCCAACGTTGGAAGAAGCCTTGAATAAAATTGTGGATAGCACTAACTTGACAACAATATGGTTGGATATGAAATCCGTCAATAATGCAATGGCAAAGGTTTTTCCGATACAACAGCAAGCCGTGGAACGAGCTAAACGAAAAAATAGAGACCTAAAAATTTACGTAGGAATTCCTGATGAGAATGTGTTAAATTTCTTCAAGTCTGTTCCCAATCATAAAAATATCAATGCGCTTTGTGAATTAACGGTGGAAGAAACTGTTGGTATTGAGGCAGAAGTTTGGGCTCCTCGTTGGACATTGGGAATACTTCTGCCCGAAGTAAAAAAGATGCAATCTCAAAATAGAAAGGTTTATTGCTGGACATTAGACAATGAGGCTTTCATTAAAAAATACATTAACGAAGGAAACTTTGATGGAATCCTGACAAATTATCCAACCCTTGTAGCGTACTATCATTATTTAAGAAAATAATATGAAAAAGCCATTTTTAGTACTTTTGGGGTGCATTTTAGGGCATTTTTCTATGGCTCAAAAGGCTTGGGATACTCGTGATAGTGTTGCCAGAGGAATCAGTATTGTGGTGGCTTCGGGGATTAGTCATTATATCAATACTTTACAACTTGACCGATCAAAAGCATCAATAAAGCAAAATTTTAGTTGCAGTTCCATGCGGATCATGTGGGAACCTGAACATCGCCTAAGTTTGGGAATTGAGGCGGGGCATTATAAAGTTTACGAAGTCCAATTAATCGAAAATAACAACATCAACACTGCCAGTTTGAGCATCACACCAATTTTGTTTTGCGTTCAAATGCGGATATTTAGACGATTTTATGTCTCCGCAGCCACGGGTGTATCAATCCATCAGGCAGATATTAATCTACTTGGAAATCAGTCGAGTAGCCAAGCTTGGGCATTTTCAAATTTGAAGTTTTCGGCAGGATATGTTTATCCCGTCACCAAACAATTTGGGTTAGGTTTACAAGCTCAGTTTTTGAGTGAAAATAAAACGGAAGATATGGTCGCTTCGGTACAGGCAGTGGCTCGTTATCAGTTTAAGAGGAAGTTTAAGCGGATACGGGAGAGGGGATGACAATTTAATGCAAGTATTTGTACCAAATTATTTTGAATGAAACCTTACAGGATTTAGCAGTATAATTAATCCATAATCAGACATTTGCTGAATCCTGAAAGGTTTAAAGTATTATGTATTGGTACTTATGATGAAGAACCTTAGTGTTTAAGATGCGTAAAGACTCACGCAACTTTATTTTCTTTTGACAGAATCTTTGCAAGTCGAATTAGCCTTTCCAATGCATTATAATGGTCGAGTTCATCTTTCTCTTGAAAACCAAGAACTGGTTCTTTCGATTTAATCACTAATTCATGAAAACCATGTTAAGGCTCTTTGTTGGCTTTGAGTGCTATGACTTTTTTAGGATTTAACGCTACGATTAGTTTGGTCATGTTCATGATAAACATCCATATTTTATGCTTGAAATAATGTAAACATAACGAAATATTCTTCAAAAAATCCTTATTTTAAAACCTCCTTCAATATCCCAATTTCCGCCATTGGGTTACCTTTTTCGTAGAGGATTCTATAAACAGCATCAATAATTGGCATTTCTACGTCGTGCTGCTCATTGATTTTATGAATACTTTTCACAGCATAATATCCCTCCGCAACCATGTTCATTTCTATTTGTGCTGACTTCACGGAATAGCCCCGACCAATCATATTTCCAAATGTACGATTTCTTGAAAATTGCGAATATGCCGTTACTAATAAATCTCCCAAATAGCCCGAACTGTGTAAATCTCGATTGGCTTGTGGATAAACAATATCCAAAAAACGCTTGATTTCTTGCATAGCATTTGATACCATTACGGCTTGAAAATTATCCCCAAAACCCAATCCATGCGTGATTCCGCAGGCAATGGCAATGATATTTTTGATAACTGCACAGTATTCAACGCCGTATAAATCTGCCACGGGATTTGCCTGAATATAACGGCAAGTCATCAAATTGGCAAACTCTTGAGCCAAATGAAGATTGGGCGAACCGATGGTCAAATACGACTGTTTTTCTTGAGCAACTTCCTCCGCATGGCAAGGACCCGCAATGACGCACATCTGCGTAATGGGTACGCCAAAAACCTTTTCCATCCAATCCGTTACTAACATATTTTCATCAGGAATCATGCCCTTGATAGCTGAAATGACTTTTTTACCCGCAAAATTATTACGAGTCAAATTCTTTAAGGCATCAGGTACGAAAGCCGCAGGAATCGCAAGTATCACATAATCAACGCCTTGCAGAGCATCATACATTTTATAATACGCCTTCACTTTCCGTGGATTTAGCGGGGCATCGGTCAGATAAGAGGGGTTATGATTGTATTTTTTGATGAAATCTACGTCCGATTTGCGACGTAACCACCACTTCACTCTGACGTTATTTTCAGTCAAAATTTTAATGATTGCCGTAGCCCAACTGCCACCACCCAAAACGGCGATTTGAGTGGGGAGATTCTTTTTAAATGCGGGAATTTCTGTCATGTTGCAAAGGTAATAAATTTTCTATGTGCGTGGATAACTGAATACGCTAATGCTTTGAAGGTTGGTTTTATTTTCTTAACTCATTAATGTTTAATGCAACAAAATCAATAATTTTCCTGTTAAAATATTAGAAATTAACCTTACAAAACCTTAAAAAATGCAAGACATTGAACCTCATTATCGTTGGGAAAATCTGTATGTTGCCTCACGAGATGAACGCTCTCCTTTCTATGAGCGACTTTATAATTTGGATTATTACGAAAACGTAATTTACGGTTATTATATCCACCCAATGTGGGATGAAATAGGCTCTGAAACGCTCTATTGCAAGATTTTATATGCAGATTACGAAAGAAAATGTGCCATTATCGAAATGTTTGGCGAGTGGAATGATACGCTCCACAATGATATTATGTACTTCAAAAGAGTGGTAACCGACCATTTAGTAAATGAGGGAATTAACAAATTTATCCTTTTGGGTGAAAACGTCTTGAATTTTCACGGTTCTTATGAAGATGATTATTACGCTGAATGGTTTGAGGACGTGGAAGATGGTTGGATTGCCGCCTGTAATTTCCCAGACCACGTAGCTACAGAATTTGCCAAGTATAATCTCGATGTTTACATCAACATGGGTGGAACCTTAAACATTGCCAACTGGCTAACGATGAAGCCTTTGCAGTTTTTTGAATTGGTTAATGGATTGATTGTTAGACGGTTATCATAACAGAATATAATGGATAAATAATGAGACTATTTTAAAAATAAACCATGTCAATCTCTTAAAACACAAAAAAGCGTTCCGACTACTCAGAACGCTTTTTTTAATACTTATTTTCCTAAAAATTACTCAACAATTTCAGTTACCTGACCAGCACCTACTGTTCTACCACCCTCACGGATAGCGAAACGAAGTCCTTTGTCCATCGCAACTTTGTTCAACAAAGTTACATCAATTGTTAAGTTATCACCAGGCATACACATTTCAACGCCCGCTGGCAACATGATTTCTCCTGTTACGTCTGTGGTACGGAAATAGAATTGTGGACGATATTTGTTAAAGAATGGTGTATGACGACCACCTTCTTCTTTTGACAAGATATAAACCTCTGCTTTGAATTTTGTATGTGGTTTTACTGAACCTGGCTTACAAATAACCATACCACGACGGATAGATTCTTTGTCAATACCACGCAACAATAATCCTACGTTATCACCAGCTTCTCCACGGTCAAGGATTTTACGGAACATCTCAACACCAGTTACTACTGATTTCAAGCCTTCTGCACCCATACCTAAGAT